>JAMFRY010000193.1 GCA_026225015.1 Alphaproteobacteria bacterium | reverse complement strand
CGAGTTAAAGTCTGCATAGAGGGCAATGCGACCATCTTGAGTTTTCAGCCGTCTTTCCGGAGGTTGAGAACCTCAGCGGAGACTGGATTACTGCGGCATGGGATCAAGCCTGAGCTCAGGCTTCATGGATTCTAACCGGGTCGTCGATCAGCAGTGGCTCGATTCCGCCCCCCGGCAGAAGTTCTGACCTCATCCACCACCCCACACCTTCGGCGAGTCCTCCGAGTACGAAATTGCACGCCAGGGCTTTCCAATTCTTGGTGAGTATTTGGTGAGTCGTCGCGGTGAGGTCTGCGGCTTTGGCCCCATAACCCATTGATTTACCGGCGCACCCGACGCGATTCGAACGCCTGGCCTTTGCCTTCGGAGGAGCGTCGCCGCGCCAACTCTCACCGGCTAAAATCATAGCGGGCCGCCAACTGACCGGGCGACAGCAACCAACTAAATAATGAAGAGGTGAAACTCTCCCGTACTAAAGCCCGTACTAAAGCCCGAAACCTATCAAAAAAACGTCTCATAACCCATTGAAAAACTTGGTGCCGACACGCGGATTTGAACCGCGGACCTACTGATTACGAATCAGTTGCTCTACCGCTGAGCTATGTCGGCAAGCCCCCCACGAAGCCGGGGAAAGCCGGGGAAAGCCGGGGAAAACCGGGGAAAACCCATGCAATCTACGCCGAGGCCGTATTGCACAGGGCGTAGGCAAAAGCCAGTGCCGCGGACCAGCGGTATCGCAACCTGCCCCGTCATACGATATTTTCTTGACACGGCGCGGTTTTACGTTGCCGATTGCCGTAACATCCGGAGAACGCGCCACGCCCACCTATTCATCGCCGCCCTTGACCCGCTCAACCGAGACGGTCTTTTCCATCCGACATACCCGGATGGAAAACCACGCATGAATTCAACCTCCCCGCCCAACGCCAGCAAGCCGCCCGCCCGCAAACTTCATATCGTGACCCATGGCTGTCAGATGAACGTCTATGACAGCGCTCGCATGGCGGACCTATTGGCGCCGCTCGGCTACACCCCGGTCGATTCGCCTGTGGGCGCCGATATGGTCATCATGAATACCTGCCATATAAGGGAACGGGCGGAGGAAAAGGTGTTTTCCGCGCTCGGCCGGCTGCGGGTGATGAAGGAGCAAGCCAATGGCGCCATGGTGATCGCGGTTACCGGCTGCGTCGCCCAGGCGGAGGCCGAAATCATCCTGAAGCGCGCCCCTTATGTCGATCTGGTGGTGGGCCCGCAGGCCTATCATCGCCTGCCCGAACTCATCGCCAAGGCGCACCGGACCAGAAACTCGGTGATCGACACCGATTTCCCGGCCGAGCAGAAATTCGATTTCCTGCCCGACGCCGCCGCCCCGCAAGGCGTGATCGCCAATCTCACCATCCAGGAAGGCTGCGACAAATTCTGCTCGTTCTGTGTCGTACCTTATACTAGAGGCGCTGAAAGCTCCCGTCCCGCCGCCGCCGTCCTCGCCGAGGCGCGGCGCATGGTGGCGCAGGGTAGCCGCGAAATCGTGCTGCTTGGCCAGAATGTGAACGCCTATCATGGCGAAGGACCGGATGGCGCGGCCTGGAGCCTGGCGCGGCTGCTGAGGGCGCTGGCGGAAATTCCCGGCCTGTTCCGGCTGCGCTACACCACCTCACACCCGTCCGACATGACCGATGAGCTGATCGCGGCGCATCGGGACAATCCGGCGCTGATGCCGTTTCTGCACCTGCCCGTGCAGTCCGGCTCGGACAAAATCCTAGCGGCGATGAATCGCAAACACAAAGCCGATGATTTCCGCCGGATCGTCGCACGATTGCGCGATATCCGGCCGGATATGGCCTTTACCTCCGATTTCATCATCGGCCATCCGGGCGAAACCGATGCGGATTTCCAGGCCACCATGGCGCTGGTGCGCGAAACCCGCTTCGCCTTGGCCTACAGCTTCACCTATTCGCCCCGCCCCGGCACCCCGGCCGCCGGCCTGCCGCAAATTCCCGCCGAGGTGAAAAACGCCAGGCTGTTTGAATTGCAGGCGGAATTGCGCCGCCAGCAGGACGAATTCAACGCAGGCACGGTTGGACTCATCACGCCGGTGCTGTTCACCGGGCGAGGCCGCCATCCTGGCCAGCTGGCCGGGCGCTCACTCTACGCGCAGCCGGTGGCCGTCGATGCGCCCGTACAACTTGTTGGCGAAATCCGCCAGGTGAAAGTCACCCGCGCCAATCCCAACTCCATTATCGGCACGCTTCTCAGTCACGCAACCAAGGAGACCATTGCAGCTTGAGCCAGATCCTTACATCTACGGCCACCAACTCTGCCACCAAACCAGCAACCTCGCCGCCGCCCCTGGCGCTCACCCTTACCTTCGCCAACCATGCGCTTTTGCCGCTATTGCTCGGCGACCATGACCGCCATCTTGCCCGCATCGAACAGCGTCTGGGCGTTCGCCTCGCCTGCAGGGGCAACCGCATCTCCATCTCCGGCCCCGCCCCCCAGGTTGCCGCCGCCGAAGCGGCGCTGGCCGCGCTTTACCGCCAGTTGGAACGCGGCGAGTTCATCGACGGCCCGAAAGTGGACGCGGCGATGCGTCTAACCGATCCCACCACGGATCCCCGCCTGCCGCTCTCCGACCTGCCCGCCATCCGCACCCGCAAAGGCGCGATCGGCCCGCGCAGCGCCGGGCAAACCGGCTATATTGACCTGCTCGCCCGGCATGAAATGGTGTTTGCGCTGGGGCCGGCCGGTACCGGTAAAACTTATCTGGCGGTCGCCCAGGCGGTGGCCATGCTTACCTCCGGCAAGGTGGACCGGATCATCCTCTCGCGCCCGGCGGTGGAAGCCGGCGAGCGACTCGGCTTTCTGCCAGGCGACATGAAAGAAAAGGTCGATCCCTATCTGCGCCCGCTCTACGATGCGCTGAACGACATGCTGCCCGGCGACCAGCTCACCAAACGCATGACCACCGGCGAGATCGAGATCGCGCCGCTCGCCTTCATGCGCGGCCGCACGCTGGCGCACGCTTTTGTCATCCTGGACGAAGCCCAGAACACCTCCCCGGTGCAGATGAAAATGTTCCTGACGCGCATGGGCGAAGGCACGCGCATGGTCATTACCGGCGATCTCACCCAGATCGACCTGCCAGCCGGCACCCGCTCCGGGCTTGCGGATGCGCTGGACACTGTGGAGGGCGTGTCCGGCATCGGCGTCGCGCGGCTCAACAATTCCGATGTGGTACGCCATCCGCTGGTGGGCCGCATCGTCGAAGCCTATGACCAGCGCCACGCTGCCGCCAAGGAGCATTTCAGGGAGCGTAACGGCTGAACATGGAGCCGGAAAGTACCGCCAAGGACGCGCCCCCAAGGGAACTTACCGGGGAACTCACCGGGGAATTTACCGGGTATCTTACCGGCGAACTTACCATCGACGAGCCAGGCTGGCGCCGATTCGTTCCCAATATCCACCGTGTCGTCGGCCGCGCCATGGGGCTCACAGGCTGCCCGGCCAGCGTTGTACTGACCGATGACCGCACCATCCAGCGCCTGAATGCCCGCGACCGCGGCCGGAACAAGCCGACCAATGTCCTTACCTATGAGCATCCGCCGGAAATCCTGCTGGGGCTCGGCGTTGTCCGCCGGGAAGCGGCGGCAGAGAAAAAGACGGTCACCGATCATTTGAGCCATCTATTGATCCACGGTTCATTGCATCTGGCCGGCTACGATCACGCTTATGCCGGCGATGCCAAGCGCATGGAGCAGGCCGAGGCGCGGCTGCTTGCGGTCCTTAAAATACCCAATCCCTGGAAGCAGAAATGAGCTCCGCCCTGCAGCGCCTGCTTGGCCGGCTGCGCAATACCGAACAATCGGTGCGCGAATCCATCGCCGAGCTGGTGCAGGAGGCCGGCAGCAACGAGGAAGCTGGCACCGAAGGCGAAACGCCCGGCCTGGACATCCACGAGCGCGCGCTGATCGCCAATGTGCTGCGCTTACGCGAAATCACCGCCGATGACGTCATGGTGCCGCGGCCGGACATTGTCGCCATCCGCGCCAATTCGACGCTCGCGGAATCGATCACCCTGATCCGCCGCGAAGGCCATTCTCGCCTGCCGGTCTATCGCGACCATCTCGACGATATTCTTGGCATGGTTCATATCAAGGACGTATTCGCCTATACCGGACCGCCGGAAACCTTCACCCTGGAATCCATCATCCGCAAACCCTTGATGGTGGCGCCGCAAATCTCGGTGCTGGATCTACTGCTGCAAATGCGCTCAACCCGTACGCATCTCGCTTTGGTCGTCGATGAATATGGCGGCATTGACGGGCTGGTTACGATCGAAGACCTGGTGGAGACCATCGTCGGCGATATTGCCGACGAGCATGACGAAATCGAGGGTCCGATGCTGGTGGAGCGGCCGGACGGCGCACTGGATATCAATGCGCTGCTGCCGGTGGAACAATTCGAAGCCAAGCTCGGCCCGGTGCTCTCGGAGGATGAGCGCGCCGCGGATATCGAAACCGTCGGCGGCCTGGTTTTCAACCTTGCTGGGCGAGTGCCTACAAAAGGCGAGATCATTCCCCACCCTTCGGGCATCGAATTTCTGGTCCTGGAGGCCGATGCGAGGCGCATTCGCCGGCTGCGCGTGCGGCGTACCATGACCCCCGAGGCCGAGAAAGCGCAAGCCAAGGATGAAAGCTAGAAGCGTTGCGCTTCCTGGTCCCTAAACTCGGCCCTTCCGTTACGGAGCTGGACCCGCTGGAATTCGTTCTGCCGCTTGCCGCCTTCGCTTCCGGCAGCGTGGATATCATCAGCTTCGCGCAGCTCGGCGGCATTTTTGCCTCCGCCATGACCGGCAACCTCGCCTTTCTGGCGTTCTACAGCGCTGCCGGTTCCTTATATTCCGCCATCGGCGCGCTGCTTGCGCTGTTCGGTTTCAGCCTCGGCGCCAGCGCTGGAACCATGCTTTCAAGCGGACGAGGCAATCACAAAGCCATTTCGGTTTTGCTCGTTACCGAAACAGTATTGCTGTCTGCCGCGGCTTTACTTTGGTTCTTTGCGTCTCATCGTAACGGATGTTTATCGGCCGATGTTTTGATTCTGATCCTCTCCGGCGCGATGGGTCTGCAAAGCATCTGCGGCAAGAAGATAAATCTTTCCAATATACCAACCGTCGTGTTTACCAGCACGTTGACGAACATCGTCATCGCCGTGACGGATTTTTTCGCATGCGGCAAACCCGGTCTGCCGACGGAAACCAAGCGCCAGATCATCTCCTTATGCGTGTATTTCATCGGCGCCTTCACGGCCGGATTGTTCACCTTCTTCAACCTCAGCTTCATCATCTTCCTCCCTCTCGCCTCCGCCATTTTGGCGTTGGGCGTCAATACGAGTAAAAATGTGAAAATTTAAGGCTATTTGTATTATTTTTCGGACCTGTCGTCTTATAATAGACAAATTATTCTAGTGGGACACGGCATTCAAAATGCCGTGTCCCACTAGAGTCATATTTAGCGCGCGCCGCCCACCAACCCGCGCGCAGTACCCTGCGTCATGAATGACGCAGGGTACTAGAGCATTTTCCGTTCGCTTGCGCTCACGGAAAACGCTCTAGCAGTCTGCTGAAAAACCCAAAATTTTGATCTTCACCTTCCCCGATTTGGCTTCAGGCTTTGGTTTGAGTTGAGGCAGTATTAAAAGTTCTT
>JAMFRY010000192.1 GCA_026225015.1 Alphaproteobacteria bacterium | reverse complement strand
GACCATCGAGCAGGCGCTGTTCATCACTCTGGCCGAGGGCAAGAACCTCACCGGCGATCTCTCGCCGCGCGGCCATGGCGTCGGCACCGCCGCCTTTACCGATCAGCTGATCGCCAATCTCGGCCGCACCTCCAACCTGCCATCGCGCCACTATAAGCAGATCGAGCTCACCGCCTGGCCGGAACTCACCGCCCATACCGAGCCGGCGACCCGCGAGCTGGTGGGGATCGACGTGTTCCTGGAAACCGATCTGCGCTCCGAAGAGCTCGGCAAATCCCTGGAACTGATCGCCGAGGACACCCCCTTCCGCCTGAACGGCGTCTCCAACCGCGGCGTCCAGGTCTATCCGCCCACCGGCGGGCAGACGTTCCTGGTCGATCACTTCGCCTGCCGCTTCATGCTGAAACACCCGATCCCGCTCACCCATTCCAGCGCCACCGGCCAGCCGGAAATTAGCTATTTAGTCCAGCGCATCGGCGCCAAATTCAGCTGGATGCATATCGAGAAACTGCAAAGTTTTGATGGCAAGGACGCCTTCGAGCGCCCGCAGGGTGAATCGTAGGGCGGGCAACGCCCGCCATTTTCGCGCAACAAAGAGGCGGGCGTTGCCCGCCCCACAAGTGGCCGGCCCGCTAAAAAAACGACTTCTTTCTTCCTGATTATTTCTGTTGCGCCGCAATAAAAATCATTGTTCTATCCCCCAATGGGGAAGTATGCATCGAATTTCGCGGGTGAGACCCATCGTTTTGCCGATCTAAAAACCGTTCTTGCGGTTGCTTCGCCCAGGCGCTCGGGCGATGAACTGGCCGGGCTGGCGGCGACGAGCGATGCGCAACGGGTGGCGGCGCGCTCGGTTCTGGCGAATTTGCCGTTGAAGGAATTCCTCAACGAGGCGCTGATCCCCTACGAGTCGGACGAAGTAACGCGGCTGATTTTTGACAGCCATGATGAAAGCGCCTTCGCTGCTGTCTCCCACCTCACCGTCGGCGGGTTTCGTGACTGGCTTTTGAGTTACGAAGCCGACACCACCGCGTTGCAGAATCTCGCACCGGGGCTGATGCCGGAGATGGTGGCCGCCGTCTCCAAGCTGATGCGCAACCAGGACCTGATCGCGATTGCAAAAAAATGTGAAGTCGTAACAAAGTTTCGCAACACGATCGGACTGCCCGGCAGATTATCCACGCGGCTGCAGCCAAATCACCCAACCGACGATCTGCGCGGCATCGCCGCCTCCACCCTGGATGGCCTGCTCTACGGCACCGGCGATGCGGTCATCGGCATCAACCCTGCCACC
This sequence comes from Alphaproteobacteria bacterium, assembly GCA_026225015.1. Taxonomy (GTDB): domain Bacteria; phylum Pseudomonadota; class Alphaproteobacteria; order Acetobacterales; family Acetobacteraceae; genus Acidocella. The sequence goes on along the minus strand of JAMFRY010000192.1, from coordinate 1,370 downwards.
GATAACGTGCCCAATTGCCTGGCGCTGCTGGACATGCTGGACGGGCTGCGTCAACGTTACGATATCCCAACACAAACCTGCGTGCTCACCCATGTTACCAACGTGATCGAGGTGATGAATCGTGGCGGCGCGGTCGATCTGGTGTTTCAGTCCATCGCTGGGAGCGAGGCCGCCAATGCCGGTTTTGGCATCAACCTGAACATCCTTCGCGAAGCCCGCGAGGCCGCGCTCTCTTTGCATCGCGGCAGCGTCGGCAATGACGTGATGTATTTCGAAACCGGCCAGGGCGCGGCACTCTCCGCCGATGCGCATTTCGGGATCGACCAACAAACGATCGAGACCCGCGCCTATGCTGTGGCCCGCGCTTTCCGGCCGCTGCTGGTGAACACGGTGGTCGGCTTCATCGGCCCGGAATATCTCTACGATGGCAAGCAGATCATCCGCGCCGGGCTGGAGGACCATTTCTGCGCCAAGCTGCTCGGCGTGCCCATGGGCTGTGACGTTTGCTACACCAACCACGCCGAAGCCGACCAGGACGACATGGACACGCTGATGACCCTGCTCACCGCCGCCGGCGTGACCTTCGTCATCACCGTGCCCGGCTCCGATGACGTGATGCTGAACTATCAAAGCCTGTCCTATCACGATGTGCTGTTTCTGCGCTCCAATTTCGGCGTCCGCCCGACTCCGGAATTCGAGCTCTGGCTGGAGAAAATGGACATGGTGGACCGCGCCGGCCGGATGCGCGTGCCAAGCCCGCAAAACAAGACCCTGCTGCGTTTGATCGGCGACAGCCATGCCAACGCTGCCTGAGCCGGCCGCGCCTGAGCCGGCCGCGCCTGAGCATATCGATCCCTGGGCAAGGCTCCGCTCAACCACGCGCGCCCGCATTGGCCTCGCCCGAGTCGGCGACGCGATGGCGACGCAGGATGTTCTGGCGTTTCAACTGGCGCACGCCAAGGCGCGCGATGCGGTCCACACGAAGCTCGACACTACCGCGCTGAAGGCCCAGCTTGCGGGCATCGGAACGCCGGAGCACTGCATTGAAGTGCGCAGCGCCGCCGAGGGCCGCGAGACCTATCTCCGTCGCCCCGATCTGGGCCGCCAACTAAATCCGGAAAGCGAATCCCTGCTGACGCAAGGCGATTACGACGCGGTGTTCGTTATCGCCGACGGCCTCTCCTCCTCCGCTGTTTCCATCAATGCCGTACCCATGCTGCAAGCCGCGTTGAGCAGGCTCCAGGATTTCAAGATCGCCCCGATCGTGATCGCCACCCAGGCGCGGGTTGCAATCGGCGATGACATCGGCGAACGACTCGGCGCCAAACTCTGCGCCGTCCTGATCGGCGAGCGGCCGGGCCTCAGCGTCG
>JAMFRY010000191.1 GCA_026225015.1 Alphaproteobacteria bacterium | reverse complement strand
GCACAACGCGATGTGATTGGCCTGCAGGTTGTGACCGTCGGGCAGCGGGCCTCGGAAGTGGCGCGCGAATGGTTCGAGGAAAACCGTTACCAGGATTATTTATACCTGCATGGTATTTCGGTGGAAATGGCGGAGGCTTTGGCGGAATACACGCATAAACGCATCCGCGCGGAATTGGGTTTCGCGTCTGAAGATGATCGCGATATGGATAAGATGCTCCAGCAATCCTATCGCGGTTCGCGCTATTCCTTCGGCTACCCGGCCTGCCCGAATCTCGAAGACCAGGAACAGCTTTTGCGCCTGCTGGGTGCGGAACGTATCGGCATCAGCCTTTCAGATGAATTTCAGCTGCATCCGGAACAATCGACCAGCGCGATCGTGGTGCTGAATCCTAGGGCGAAGTATTTCTCGGTATAGAAAGGCGGCGGATGGCGCTGCGCTTATCCGCCCTACGAGCCTCGGGGTTTCAGCTATCGGCGCGGGGTAGCCAGGGGATTTGGGCGACGCCGATGCCGTCATCGGCCAAGGCTTCCGCCTCGGCCTTGGTGCTCTCGCCGTAAATGCCGCGGGCCGGGGCCTCGCCGTGATGGATGCGGCGGGCTTCCTCGGCAAAGTTCGGCCCGACATAGTCACAATTCTTTTCCACCTCGGCGCGCAATTTATGCAAGGCCGCGCGAACCTGGTCCGGGATGACGCCGCCTGTGCTTTGGGCGGCGGCTGGGGGAGGCGTTACCGGCAGGCCAGTCTCCGCCTCGATGACCGGTGCGGAGTTTGGCGCGGAAGCCCGGCCCTTTTTGCGAATGCCCGGCGCCATGAGCGCGCGGCGGATCTCCGTGCTGGCGCAAACCGGGCAACTGACCAATCTGCGCACCACCTGCCGGTCGAAATTATCGCTGTCCTTGAACCAGCCGTCGAATTCGTGATCGGCTTCGCAGCATAGTTGATAATGGATCATTCAGGCGGCCAGCAGCGGGTCGAGCCTACCGGAACGGTCGAGGGCGACCAGGTCGTCGCAGCCGCCGATATGCGCGCCATCGATGAAAATCTGCGGCATTGTTGACCGGCCATTGGCGCGGAAGATGGCGGTCTCACGCTCGGGCGAGCCGTGCGGGGCGCTGATTTCTGTGAAGGCGACGCCCTTTTCGATCAATAGTCGCAAGGCGCGGGCGCAGAAACCGCAATAAGGCTGCGTGTAGATTTCAATCTTCGGCATGACTGCTCAAATACGCGAGATTTGGTTTAACGCAAAACAGCAAAGTGATGGGCTTCGCTTGCGCTCTGCCCATCCTACTCCAATCTCGGGTCCGGGACGCGGGCGGCGGTGAGTACGTCCACCCGCTTTGCGCCGGCATTGAGCAGGGCCAGGGCGCAGGCATTGGCAGTGGCGCCGGAGGTCATGACATCGTCGATCAACAGGATATTGCGGCCGGTAAGGCGGGGGATGTGGCGTTCGCGGACGGAAATGGCGCCTTCCAACTCGCCGCGGCGGTCAGAGAACCCGAGCGGCCCCAAAGGCATGGTGGCGCGGTTGCGGATGAGCGCATCGAGCAATACCGGGCGCTTGGCGAGCCGCGCCAGCGCGCCGGCGAGCAATGCCGACTGGTTGTAGCGCCGCTGCCGCAGCCTTCGCCCATGCAAAGGCACCGGCACCAGCAGATCGGCCTGCGCCAGCAACCTGGCGCCGGCGCGGGCCATCAAAAGCGCAAGGCCGCGCGCCGCCTCGGTCCGGTCGGAATGTTTGAAGGGCAGGAGGAGCCCTTGGGCCACAGCGTCGTAGCGCAAGGCGGCGCGGGCCTGGGTGAAGGCCGGCGGCATGGCGATGCAAACCGGGCAAAACCCGTCTTGGGCCGCCTCGCGATGCGGCAAGGGCACGCCGCAATGGCTGCAAAAGGGTGCGGAAATAAATCCGGCCTTGCGAAAACAGGACAGGCAGAACTGGCCCTCCGCCTGCACCGCCGTGTCGCAGGCCAGGCAGTTGGGCGGCAGCAGCATATCCAGTACATGCTTGGCCGCAGGAAGGAGCCAGGGGATGACGTTACCGCCGATCATGAGGAGCGCCAAAGCCCGTGACTAATGGTGCGATCTTCGACGCGCCGTCCGTGCGACGGCATCGCGGCCGCGCTGTGGCGTCGCTTGGCCGTGTTTCCACCGTGCTGGATGATCTGGCGGAAAGGCTTCTCGACCGGTTGGAGGATACCAGCATGCGCTTTGGCTCGGCGCTTGAAATCGGCGGGCGCGGCAGCATCGCGGCCAAGCTGCAAGGGCGCGGGATGCAGGTTGTATCTGCCGATTTCTCTCCCGAAATGGCGGCCTGCGCAGGCGGCTTGGCGGTGGCGATCGATGGCGAGGCCCTGCCCTTCAGTGCGCAAAAATTCGACCTAGTGCTGGCGCATTGCAGCCTGCATTGGGTGAACGATCTGCCGGGCGCGTTGATCCAACTGCGGCGGGCAATGCGCCCGGGCGGGTTGTTTCTGGCCAGCATGCCGGTGCTGGGCACGCTGCAGGAGCTGCGGACCGCCTTGCTGGATGCCGAGCTGATGCTGAGCGGCGGGGTCAGCCCAAGGGTTTCGCCATATCCGGAGTTGCGCGATTGCGCCGGGCTGTTGCAGCGCGCCGGTTTTTTGCTCCCGGTCGCCGATATGGAGGAGATTGCACTGCTATATGCCAACCCGTTGGACCTGCTGCACGAGCTGCGGGCCGGCGGCGAAACCAACGCCGTGGCCGCGCGTTCGCGCAGATTTGCGCCCAGAGCGCTGTTCCCACTTGCTCTGAGCAATCTGCCAATGCGCGACGGCCGCACGGTGGCGACGCTAAACCTCGCGATCATGACCGGCTGGGCGCCTTGAGCCTGTTTGGAAATGCGCTGCGGTGAGTCAGTTGGCGTGTTTTTCGAGAACTGGAGCGGAGCGTACTTGTCGTGCGAATAGCGCGCCCAACACAATACGCGAGCACCGCAGCGGCGGCCGCCAGGAGCACAGAAAAGCGCGCCAAATGACCACCGCAGTAACATTACCAAGCAGGCTCTCATAGCAGGCCGGTTTTTCGAAAGCTCAGCCACTGGCCGTTGCCGATGATGACGTGATCGTGCAGCACGATGGAAAGCGCGCTGGCGGCCTTTTTGATTTCCTTGGTCATGACGATGTCTTCCTCCGAGGGCGAGGGATCGCCGCTGGGATGGTTATGCACCAGGATGATGGCGGTGGAGTGCAGTTCCAGCGCGCGCTTCAGCACTTCCCGCGGATAGACCGGCGTGTGATTCACGGTGCCGCGCGCCTGGGTTTCGTCGGCCAGCAGGCGATTGCGGTTATCGAGAAACAAAATCCGGAACTGCTCGTTTTTTTCGCGCGCCAGCACCGATTGCAGATACTCCATCAGCCGGTCCCAGTTGCTTAAGAGCGGGCGGTAAAGCACCTCTGCCCTGGCCAGGCGCTGGGCGGCGGCCTGCACGATTTTAAGCGCGGCGACCCCGGATTCGCCCAATCCTTCCACGCCCAGCAAATCCGGCACGGGCGCCGAAATGGCGGACGCAAAGCTGCCGAACTTGGTGATTAAATCACGGGCGATCGGCTTGGTGTCGCGGCGCGGCAAGCCCAGAAACAGCACCATCTCGATCAGTTCATGGTCGGCGATCGCAATCGGGCCGGCGGAGAGCAATCGCGTCCTGAGCCTTGCGCGATGCCCGGCCTCGCTCATGGCTGGCCCGGCCTGCGCCGCCGGCTCAGCTCCAGGACTTGATGACGGGGCATCCAGCGAGACGCTGTCCAGCAACGGCATTTCGGAGAAACCTGCAATTGTGCGACGCTTGGCCATACACAACCATAGCGGGTCGATTCCGCGTTTGAGAAGAGTCTAGCGGAAAATTATACCGTCTCTGCAGGCAGCGGCTGCAGGCGGGTTTTTCTGGTCGAAAGCACGAGATACACGGCTGGGACCACGAACAGCGTAAAGGCGGTGCCGATGGCCAGGCCGCTGCCGATCACCACGCCCATATTCACCCGCGCCGCGGCGCCGGCGCCGGTGGAGATGATCAGCGGCACGACGCCCAGCACCATCGCCGCGGTGGTCATCAGAATCGGCCGCAAGCGGATGCCGGCGGCGTGCTCGATCGCCTCGCGCTTGGTCATACCGCCCAATTGCGCCTCATTGGCCATATCGACCATCAGAATGCCGTGCTTGCTCACCAGCCCCATCAGCGTGACCAGCCCGACCTCGGTATAGATGTTGAGCGAGACATCGCCGAAGCCGAGATAGATGAAAATCAGCGCGCCGGCGATTGACATCGGTACCGAAACAAGAATGATCAGCGGGTCGCGGAAGGAGTTGAACAGCGCCGAGAGCGCCAGAAAGATGATGATGACGGCGAAACCGAAAGTGGAGAGGAAGCCGTTGCTCTCCTGCACGAATTGCCGCAGCGGGCCGGCATAATCGGCATTATAGCCGCTGGGCAGAATCTGCGCGGCGAGTTTTTGCATGGTGGCCAGCGCGTCCTGCTGCGACACGCCAGGCGCCGCCACGCCGCCGAGCGTTGCGGAATTCTGTTGCTGGAAATGATTGATGGATTCCGGAATCACCGAGGTGGTGATTGAGGCGACCGCCGATAGCGGCACCGGAATCCCATTCGCCGAGGTGATGGTGTAATTTGCAAGCTGCGCCGCATTAAGCCGGCTGATGCGGTTGACCTGCGGAATGACTTTATAGGAGCGGTCGTAATAGGAGAAGTAATTGACGTAATTGCCGCCCAGCGCGTCAGACAGCGCGGCGCCGATATCGCTCATGTTGAGGCCAAGTTCCGAGGCTTTGTCGCGGTCGATGACCACATTGGACTGCGGTTGGTCGATTTTCAGATCGCTGTCCAGGAAGATGAATTTTCCGCTTTTCAACGCGGCGCCGAGCAATTGCTGGGAAATCGGATAAAGATCGCTGATCGGCCCGGTGGTTTTGATGACATAGGAAAACGGCAGCCCCTCCGCGCCCGGCAGCGAAGGCGGCTGGAAGGAGACGATCTTCTGCCCGGCAATCTGCGCATTGGCCTCGTTCTGCAGGATGTTCTGCAATTGCGCGGCGCCGATATTGCGCTCGTCCCAAGGCTGCATGACGATGCCGGTGAGCTCGATGCTGGGTACGTCGATCTGGAAAAAATTATTCACCGAAGGCTGCGCCAGAACAAGATCGGCTATTTTATTGTCCCAAATCACTTTCTGCTGAAAGGTCGCGTTCGGGGCCGAGGTTGCGATATTGGCGAGAAAGCCCTGGTCCTCCTGCGGCGACAGCTCGCTTTTCGCGCCGGTTGCCAGGAAGTAGATGCTGGTGAGGATCAGGGCCGCGAAGAGCAGCGTGACCGGCAGCGTGGAGAGGCTGCTTTTCAAAAGGCGGGTATAGAGCCGGTGCACCTCATCGAAACGGTTATCGATAAAGTTGACGATTTTGGCTTCCCAATTCGGATTTTTGCGGTCGAAACGAACCAGAATCCGCGAACTCATCATCGGCGTGAGCGTGAGCGCAATGACGGCGGAGATAGAGACGGCGCCGGCCAGCGTGAAGGCGAATTCGGTGAACAGCGCGCCGGTCAGGCCGGTTTGAAAACCGATCGGCACGTAAACCGAAATCAGCACGACCGTCATGGCAATGATCGGGCTGCTCAGCTCGCGCGCCGCCATGATCGAAGCTTTGAGCGGCGGCTCGCCTTCCTCGATATGCCGGTTGACGTTTTCCACCACGATGATGGCGTCATCCACCACCAGCCCGATGGCGAGCACCAAAGCCAGCAGCGTGAGCAGGTTGATGGTGAAGCCCAGCACCAGCATGACCGCGATGGCGCCGACCAGCGAGAGCGGCATGGCGATCACCGGAATGGCGATGGCGCGCGGCGAGCCCAGGAAAGCAAACACCACGAAAGTGACGATGAGCAGTGATTCCACTAAGGATTTCAGCACGTCATAGATCGAAGCGTTGACGAAATTGGTGGAATCATAGGCGATCCTGCCATGCAGCCCGGCCGGCAGCGCCGCCAGAATGCCGGGCGCGATGTTGCGCACGCCGGCGATGGTATCCAGCAGATTGGCGTCCGGCGCGATCTGCACGCCGACAAACAATCCACTTTTTTTATTGAACGTCACATGCTGCTCGTAATCATCCGAGCCAAGCTCGACCTTGGCCACATCCTTCAGCCGGATGATCGCGCCATTGGACTGTTTGACGATGAGATTCCCGAAATCCTTCGGATCATGCAGATCGGTATTGGCGGTGAGGCTGACCTGCACCATCTGGCCCTTGGTGTTGCCGAGGGCCGCGATGAAGTTGTTATTTGCAAGGGCCGCGTAAACTTGGGCGGCGGTGATGCCGTAGGAGGCGAGCCTGTCGGGGTCCAGCCAGATGCGCATGGCGAAATTCTCAAGGCCGAGAATCTCCGCGGTCTGCACGCCCTTCACCGCCTGGATCTGCGGCTGCACCACGCGGACGAGATAATCGGAAACCTGCGCCGGTGTGAGCACCGTGCTGTTGAAGCCGATATACATGGCATCGACCGTCTGGCCTTCCTGCAACTGCAAAACCGGCTGCTGGGTGCCGACGGGAAGTTGATTCAAAACCGAATTGATCTTGGCGCTGACCTCGCTGAGTGCGGCGTCGGCATTATGGTTGAGGACCAGATTGACGGTGATGGTGCTGGTGCTGGTCTGGCTGCTGGAGGTCATGTAGTCGATGCCGTTGACCTGGGCGACGGCATTTTCCAGCGGCGTGGTGATATAGCCGGCCACCGTATCCGGATCGGCGCCCGGATAGATGGTGGTGATGGTGATGGTGGCGTTTTCCGTGCGCGGATATTCCAAAACCGGCAGTGAGCCGGCGGCGCGCAGGCCGAGCACCAGGATCACCAGGCTGACGACCATGGCCAGCACCGGCTTGCGAATGAACAGATCGGTGAAATTTCCCATGTTCAGCCCCGCCCACGCATTTTCTTATTCATTTGGCGGATTCGGGTTCGGCTCGTTCGGCGGCTCGATGGTATTACTGATTAACACGATCGAGCCGTTTTTCAGCTTGAGCTGCCCGGCATTCACCACCTGGTCCCCGGCCGCAACGCCGCTCAACACCGCCACCTGATCGCCGCGCGTATCGCCCAGGGTGACGAAGGCCTGGTTGGCGATCAGTTCATCCTTGCCTTTAGCATCCTTGCCATGGGAGACGATGAAAACCGTATCGCCGTAGGAATTATAGGCAATCGTGGTGAGCGGCAGCGTGACCCGATCTACCGGCTGACCGACGCTGACATTGACGGTGCCGAACATGCCCGGCCGCAGCTTCAGCCCGGCATTTGCCAAGGTGGCGCGCACCTGCACGGTGCGGGTTGTGGTGTCCACGGCGGAATTGATGGCCGATATTGCGCCCTGGAAATTCGCATCGGGATAGGCATCGACGCCGATTGTAACCGTTTGGCCGACGCCGATCCGCGAGAGCGCCTGCTGCGGCAAATAGAAATCGATGAAAAGCGGATCGAGCTGCTGCAAGGTAACGATTGCCGTGCCGGCTGCCAGATATTGCCCGATATCGACCTGCCGGATACCGAGCCGGCCCGCGAACGGCGCCTTGACCTGTTTCTCGGCGATCAAGGCCTGCTGCGCCTGCACCTCCGCCACAGCGCTTTGCAACGTCGCGCGGTCGGTATCCAAGGTCGCCTGCGAAACCGCATCGGCATG
>JAMFRY010000190.1 GCA_026225015.1 Alphaproteobacteria bacterium | reverse complement strand
TACGCCTTCAACCACGAACTGGCCCGGGCGCGGGAGGTGGCGAGCGAGCCGATGCTGGCGCTGCTGCGGCTGACCTGGTGGCGCGAGGTTGTGGACGGCGTTCACAAACCCCATGAAATCGCCACGCCATTGCACCAGGCGCTGCAAGCGGGGTGGTTCGCGCGGGAGGATTTGGCGCGGCTGATCGATGCGCGTGAGATGGAAACCGAGCCGGAAATCCCTGATTTTGAAACTTTCATGACCTATGCGCGCGGCACTTCCGGCCTGCTGGCGCGAATCGCCGGCAAGGTGCTGGGCGTGGATGCAGATTCGGTTGAAGACCTTGGAACAGCCTACGGAATTTACGGCATTTTGCGCGCGCAGCCTTTCCTTGCCTGCGCGGGTCGCAGCCTGCTGCCCGGCGATGGCACAACAACCGCGCAGCTCATCACCGCTTCCCGCCTCCTGCTGAACGCCCGGGCGCCGAAGCCAGCGCGCCCGTCGGTGCTGCCGGCAGTATTCGCCCGGCGGGACTTGGGCAAGCCGTACCGGCCGCGCGGGCTGGGCGACAAGCTCGCGGTCGTTCGGGCGGCGATGTTCGGCGGGATTTAGCTGTGGTTGCGTTCAACCATGGACGGCCCGACGCAATAGATCGCCGGCGACCCACAACCGCCGCTTTCGACCCTAAGTCCGCCATTCATCCGTAAATCGGGCGCGCCTGCTAGCGGTCGCCGGCACGCCAGGTTGATCCATGCCAGACCGCAAGATTGGTCGAGCGTGTCATATCCGGGAGCGCCTAGCTAGTGTTGCCACGGAGGACGGACGATGAAGGCGGCGCTTCGAAACTACCATGCTCGGATGCAGCGAGTGCTGGCGTATATTGACCGGCATCTTGACGGTGATCTGGACCTGGAAACCGTAAGCGGTGTTGCTGCCTTCTCGAAATTTCATTTCCACCGGCAGTTCGCGGCGACCTTCGGGTTATCCGTGCATCGCTATGTTCAGCTTGCCCGTATGAAGCGCGCTTCGTACCAGCTGGCCTACATGGACGCCCAAAGCGTCACGCACATAGCGATGGATGCCGGCTACGATGCACCGGACGCCTTTGCCCGCGCCTTTCGGCAACGGTTCGGGCAATCGCCTTCGTCGTTCCGGAAGTCTCCCAACTGGGAGCCGTGGCTTGCCGCCTTCGGGCCTCTCGACAACGCTAGGAGCAAGCTCATGCAGAAGACTTTTACCACTGACGACGTGACAATTCGCGATGTGCTCCCCACGCCGGTGGCGATCATGGAGCATCGGGGCGACCCGGCCACGCTCGGCGCCACCATCCAGCGGTTCATCGCGTGGCGCAAGGAAGCTGGCCTGTCGCCCAAGACAAGTCCAACTTTCAACATCTGGCGTTCCGAGAGGCGGCCTGCTTCCCCGGCCGACTATCGCAACGATCTTTGTGTCGGGACCGACGGGCCGATTGAGGCGCACGGCGAACAGATCAGAGCCGATGTGATTCCCGGCGGACGTTGCGCGGTGCTGCGTGTCGTCGGCAATACCGACAATCTGGAGCCCGCGGCGCTCTACCTCTATCGGGATTGGCTGCCGGCGAGTGGCGAAGAGGCGGGAGACTTCCCGATCTATTGCCAACGGCTCAGCTTTTTCCCGGAAGTGCCGGAGCATGAAACGGTCGCGGAACTTTTTCTGCCGCTGAAATAGCACCCTCTGACGGCGGCCTGTCCTTCCGATCGCAAGAAACGGACAGGTCGTTGTCCACCCCACCCAGCCTATTCATCACGCGTCCCGGCCAGTTCCTCGGAAACTTCCCAGAGTTTTTTCGCGGTGTTCAGGTCCAGCGCCTGCGGTTTGATTTCGGCGATTCCAGCCGGGCCTTTCATTTCCTTAAAGCCGGTTGGCCCGTAATAGGCGCCGGGCTTGGCCTGTGGCGAGGTCGCGGCGAGCAGCGTGGGCAAGGTGCCGGCGGCGGAGGATTGGCCGAGAAGGCTTATGAACAGATTGGAACCGACCTCCACCAGCCAGTTGCTGCCGGGGCCGTTGGCGATCAGCTCGGTTTTGGCGAATCCGGGATGTGCCCCGGTTGAGAGAATGTTCCAGCCATTGGCATCGGAGCGGCGCTGCAGTTCCAGGGCAAAGATCAGCATCGCCAGTTTGGACTGCCCGTAAGCCTTCCATGGCTTATATTTTGTGCCTTGCAGATCAGCAAAGTCGATCTGGCCGGAACGATGCGCGATGCTGCTCAATTGCACGGTGCGCGGCGCCGGCGCGTTGCGCAGCAGCGGCAAGAGATGGGCGGTCAGAGCAAAATGGCCGAGATAGTTGACGCCGAATTGCATCTCGAACCCATCCTCGGTCGTCAGCCGCTTGGGCAGCGCCATCAGCCCGGCATTATTGACCAGAATATCCAGGCGGGCATGGGTCTCGGCAATGCGGGCCGCGAAGCTGGCAACCGAAGCCAGGCTGGCGAGATCGAGCCATTCGAAACTCACTTTCGCGCTGGGGATTTTTGCCGCGATGCTGGCCGCCGCGGTCAACCCCTTGGCCTCGTTGCGGGCGGCGAGAATCACTTCGGCGCCGGCACGGGCCAGCTCCAGCGCGGTGTCATAGCCCAGCCCGCTATTGGCGCCGGTCACGATCGCCAGTTTGCCTTCCTGCGGCGGGATGTCGGCGACGGTGAATGTCATGCGCGCAGTAGTTTTGCGGCGGTTGGCGCGAAATAGGTCAGGACACCGGAGCAGCCGGCGCGCTTGAAGGCCAGCAGGCTCTCCAGGATTACCCGGTCATGGTCCAGCCAGCCGCGCTCGATGGCGCCCGCCAGCATGGCGTATTCGCCGGAGACTTGATAGGCGAAAACAGGAACTTGGAACTTTTCTTTAACACGGCAGATGATGTCAAGATAGGGCATTCCGGGCTTCACCATGATCATATCCGCGCCCTCGGCCAGGTCGAGCGCCACCTCGTGCAAGGCTTCCTCGGCATTGGCGGGGTCCATCTGATAGGTTTTCTTGTCGCCCTTGAACGCGCCGGCCGAGCCAATGGCGTCCCGGAACGGGCCGTAAAAGGCCGAGGCATATTTGGCCGCATAGCTCATCAGCCGCGTGTGGATATGGCCCGACGCATCCAGCCCGGCGCGGATCGCGGCAATGCGGCCATCCATCATGTCGGAAGGGGCGATGATGTCGATGCCGGCATCCGCCTGGTTGACGGATTGCCGGACCAGGATTTCCAGCGTCTCGTCATTAGCCACATAGCCTTCGCGCAGAATGCCGTCATGGCCGTGATCGGTATAGGGGTCGAGCGCGCTATCGCCGATCAGGCCGATTTGCGGAAATTCCGCCTTCAGCACCCGGCTCGCCCGGCAGATCAGGTTTTCCGGGTTCACTGCCTCGCTGGCCTGGGCATTCTTGTGCTCGGGCGGCGTCGCTGGGAACAGCGCAATAGCGGGAATGCGCAAGCGCGCCGCTTCCTCCACATGTCTGGCCAAAGAGTGCAGGCCGACCCGCAGGACCCCGGGCATCGAGGCGACGGGCTCCGGTTCGCCGATGCCTTCCTTGATGAAAATGGGCCAGATCAAATCGTCCACGGAGAGCGCGTTTTCCGCAACGAGACGGCGGGTGAAAGCATCGTGCCGGTTGCGGCGCATTCGGGTGGCGGGAAAGCTTCGCGGCGTCATGGTGCAAGTTTAGGCCCAAAACGGAACAATGTCATTGCCGCTATTTTTCGCTGGCTCCCCGGCGTTTTTGTCGCCCCTGCCTCGCGCCGTAAATTCCTCGCGGATTGTTTCAACAAGCAGACCTGCATGGTAGACGGAGCCATGACTCGTTCTTTAAAAGTTGCGGTAGGCGCGGATCACGGCGGCGTCGGTGTGAAAAACCGGCTGGCTGCCGCGCTGATGGAGGGTGGGCACCAGGTGCTGGATTTCGGCACGGATGGACCTGCGAGCGTCGATTATCCGGATTTTGCCCAGACCGTTTGCCGGGCGATCATCGAAAAACAGGCGGATTTCGGCATTCTGGTCTGCGGGACCGGAATCGGCATGTCGATCGCGGCGAACCGCTATCCGGAGATCCGCTGCGGCCTGGCCCATGATGTCACCACCGCGCGGCTGACCCGGGCGCATAACGATGCCAATGTGCTGGCGCTGGGTGCGCGCATCATCGGCGAGGAAGTGGCGCTGGATATTCTGGGCGCGTTTCTGAGCACCCAATATGAAGGCGGCCGGCACGACCGGCGCGTCGCCAAGCTGAACCCGAACCACGCGGAAAACAAAATATGAACGATCTCAGCCTCTCGCCCAGCCTCGGCCGGCCGCATCTCAGCCGGTTTTTCAACGCCGCTCTGGCCGATGCCGACCCCGAACTGGCGGCCGCAATCCATGAGGAGCTGGTGCGCGAGCAGGATGGCATCGAGCTGATCGCCTCGGAAAACATCGTCTCGGCCGCGGTGCTTGAGGCGCAGGGTTCGGTGCTGACGAATAAATATGCCGAAGGCTATCCCGGCAAACGCTATTATGGCGGCTGCGGGCCGGCGGATATCGCCGAAAACCTCGCCATTGAGCGGGCGAAAAAACTTTTCGATGCCGGCTTCGCCAATGTGCAGGCCAATTCCGGCAG
>JAMFRY010000017.1 GCA_026225015.1 Alphaproteobacteria bacterium | reverse complement strand
GGGCGCATGGGATCAGTCAGCGCGGCGCGGGAGGCCATGGCGCGGCCGATGAAATCCTTTTTCTTTGAGAGCAGCTTGGCTAGGCCGAGATCATGCGCGGTGGTCTGGCCGTTCAACTCATTGCCGGCGGGATGGCCCTTCTCGATGCGCATCACGCCCAGAGCCTCGGTGCCATAAGCGGTAATTCCGTAGCGCTCACCCGCCTGCATCAGCCGTTGCGCCAGGGCGTTGCCGTAACGGGCGGGGACGGCGATTTCGTATGCCAGCTCGCCGGAAAACGAGAGCCGGAACAGCCGGGCCCGAATGCCGCCGCAAACCGTCACGTTGCGAACCCCCATATACGGCAAAGCCTCGTTGGAGATATCATCGCCGGAATCAACAATACTGCGCAGCGTATCGCGCGATTTCGGTCCCGCAACGGCAAGTTGCGCCCATTGATCGGTAACGGAACAAAAGCTCACCCGCAATTCCGGCCAGAGCCATTGCTGGCAGAATTCCAGATGCTGCATCACCTTCGCCGCATTCGCGGTGGTGGTGGTCATCAGAAAATGCTGTTCGCCCAGGCGCGCGCAGGTGCCGTCATCCATCACGAAACCGTCTTCGCGCAGCATCAGCCCGTAGCGCGCCCGGTTGATGGGGAGATTGGCCCAGCTATTGGTATAAACACATTCCAAAAACCGCGGCGCATCCGGACCCTGGATATCGATCTTTCCCAAGGTCGTCACATCGCAGATGCCGACATGGTTGCGCACAATGGAGACCTCGCGCGAGACGGTTTCCAACCAGTCTTTCTCTCCGGCTTTGGGGAAATACTGCGCCCGCAGCCAGATTCCGGCCTCGATAAACACCGCACCCTGCCTGCTTGCCCATTCATGCGTCGGCGTCAGCCTTCGGGGCTTGAAATGCTTCCCGCGATGCACGCCCGCCAGCGCCCCAATGGCGACCGGCGTGTAAGGCGGGCGGAAGCGCGTCGTGCCGGTTTCGGCGATGGTCCTTCCATTCAGCGCCGCCATCAGCGCCAGGCCGTTGACATTCGCCGTTCTGCCTTGATCCGTCGCCATTCCCAGCGTGGTATAGCGTTTCAGATGCTCGACGGAGGAAAAACCCTCCTGCCGCGCCAGCGCTACATCCCTGGCGGTCACATCGTTCTGAAAATCCACGAAGGCTTTTCCGGCGGTAGGTTTCCAGAGCGGCTGCACCGAAGCATCGACATCGCCCGAGGCAGCGCCCACGACATTCATGCCGGGCGGCAAGGCTCCAGGCACGAAAGCCGCGATTTTATCATCCCATACCGGTTTGCCGCCCAGATGCGTGGTGAGCTGGATGTTGGGATTCCAACCGCCGGACATCACGAGCAGATCGCATGGCAGTTTTTCACTGGCACCTTCCGCCGAGGTGATTTCCACGCCGTGCACACCAAGCCGCCCGAATGCCTGCCGCACCACGCCGCCGGCAAATAATTTGGCGCCGCCGCGCTCTGCATCCGCGCGAACCGCTTGCGGAATTTCGCGGCGCGGGTCCACATGAGCGGCAACCTCGATGCCCGCCGCGCGTAACGCCGGGAGCACAGCCGCCGCCTCGTCATTATTCACGAACAGCACCGCCTTGCTGCCGGGCGCCACGCCAAATCTTTCGATATAGGTTCGCACCGCCCCGCTCAGCATCACGCCGGGCAGATCATTATTGCCGAACAGCAATGGCCGCTCGGTGGCGCCGGCCGCCAATATGCTGCGGTTGGCGATGATTCTCCAATAGCGTTGCCTGGGTTGATGCGCCGCCGGCTTCACCAGATGGTCCGCGACACGCTCGATGGCGCCATAGGTTCCGCCGTCATACACGCCGAATACCGTGGTGCGGGAAAAAATCCGAAATTCGGGATAGGTTTTCAGCTCGGCAATCTGCGCGGCTATTTCTGCGGTTTTGCCTGACCCAAGGGCACGGCCGCCCGGCGCAAAATCCTCATCGCATAAAATCACGCGCTCACCGGCGCGCGCCGCCTGCAGCGCTTCCTTGATGCCGGCCAGCCCCGCGCCGATCACCAGCACGTCGCAGAACGAAGTGGATTTCTCGTAATGGTCCGGATCGGCCAAACCCGCGGCGCGCCCCAGCCCGGCTGCACTGCGAATCAACGGCTCGTAGAGCTTCTCCCAGAATTTCGCCGGCCACATGAAGGTTTTATAGTAGAACCCCGCGGTGAAAATCGGCGCGAGCAGCGCGTTCACCGAAAGCAGATCAAATTTCAACGAGGGGAACCGGTTCTGGCTGAGCGCTTCCAGACCATCAAAAAGCTCCGTAACGGTTGCCCTTGTATTCGGTTCGCGCCGGGCGAAGCTGCGCAATTCCACCAGCGCATTCGGCTCTTCCGAACCGGCGCTCAAAATCCCTCGCGGCCGGTGATATTTGAAGCTCCGCCCCACCAGCCTTACCCCATTGGCGAGCAAGGCCGAGGCGAGCGTATCCCCCGCATAGCCTTGATAGGTTTTGCCATCGAACTGAAACGCCCGGATTTCATTGCGATTGATGATCCCTCCCGTGGCCAGCCGGCAGGGCTGCACGAATTCGCGTAAAACAGGCAGCAGGGACGAGGGGTTAAGTGAATCCGGCATTATTCGCCGAACTCTCTGGCCAAAGCCACGTCGCGAGCCAATGC
Source organism: Alphaproteobacteria bacterium (assembly GCA_026225015.1). Taxonomy (GTDB): domain Bacteria; phylum Pseudomonadota; class Alphaproteobacteria; order Acetobacterales; family Acetobacteraceae; genus Acidocella. Next base: position 16,913 of record JAMFRY010000017.1, on the reverse strand, counting down.
CACCGAAGCGATGGCGTGGTTTTGCAAATCGCGCGTCACCACCAGCCAGGCATGGCAGCCGGCGGCGTGATACCATAATTCCCGATGCAAACCGGACGGATTGTCACGCAAGTACACGTAATCGTTCCAGGCATCGCCTCCTGCGCCGCCCCCATCACGCGGGCGCGTAACGGTTGCATCGCCGAGATAGGAATACTCCTCCAGGCCGCGTTCACCGCAATAAGGGCAGGAAATGCGCATTTTTTAATGCAGGTTCGGCTGCGCGCCGACACCCTTCTCGTCGATGACAACACCGCGGGCAAAACGGTCCAGCCGATACGCCGCCGCAACCTCATGCGGTTCGTCGCGCGCCAGCAGATGCGCGAAACACCAACCTGAGGCGGGTGTCGCCTTGAAGCCGCCATAGCACCAGCCGGCGTTCAGATAGAGCCCCGCCAGCGGTGTTTTGTCGATGATCGGGCTACCATCCATCGACATATCCATGATCCCGCCCCAATGCCGCAACAGCCGCAGCCGGCCGAGCATCGGCATCAATGCCATGCCGCCTTCGCACACATCCTCGATGGTGGGCAGATTGCCGCGCTGGGCGTAGGAATTATAGCCGTCGATATCCCCACCGAACACCAGACCGCCTTTATCCGACTGCGAAATATAAAAATGCCCGGCGCCGAAGGTGATCACATTGTCGATCAACGGCTTCAACCCCTCGGTTACGAAGGCCTGCAGCGCGTGGCTTTCAATCGGCAGCCGCAAGCCCGCCATCGCCGCCACGCGCGAGGAATGTCCGGCGCAGGCCAGGCCGACTTTCGCTCCGCCGATAAATCCGCGAGTCGTCTCCACGCCCAGCACGCGGCCGGCCTGCTGCCTGATGCCGGTTACCTCGCAATTCTGGATGATGTCCACGCCAAGCCGGTCCGCCGCGCGGGCGTAGCCCCAGGCCACCGCATCATGCCGCGCCGTGCCGCCGCGGCGTTGCAAAAGACCGCCCTGGATGGGGAAGCGGGCATTCCGATAATCCAGATAGGGCGCCAGCTTCTTTACCGCCGGCAGATCCAGCAGCTCCGCATCCACGCCGTGTAGGCGCATTGAATTGCCGCGCCGCGCATAAGCATCACGCTGCGCATCGGAATGGATCAGGTTCAGCACCCCACGCTGGCTCACCATTGCGTTGTAGTTGATATCCTGCTCCAAGCCTTCCCATAATTTCATCGACCATTCGTAGAACGGCAGATTGCCCGACAGCAGATAATTGGAGCGCACAATCGTGGTATTGCGCCCGACATTGCCGGAGCCGATCCAGCCTTTCTCCACCACCGCAATCCGCCCCACCGCATGATGCCGCGCCAGATAATAGGCGGCGGCCAGGCCATGCCCGCCGCCGCCGACGATGACCACATCATATTCCGGCGCCGGCTCCGCGTCGCGCCAGGCGGGTTGCCAGCCGGTATGGCCGCGCAGCGCCTCGCCGATGACCGAGAAAATCGAGTAACGACCCGTCGCCATAAGATGCCTTTACGCCCAGTCCAGCCCGTTGCGATGCCGGGTAATTATTCCTGAGGATAAAATACATTACCGGATAAGAAAGTCAACGCCGGGTGGTGCGTTGCAAGAGCATGGACTTCGCGGCATCTTGCGCGGCTTGAACGGCTGGCCGGCGGTAGTCCCATAGTGCGCGCTCATCCGGGGGATGGATGATCATTGTCGCATTCGCCTCGAATAGCAGCAGCGAACCGTCTGGCGCCAGCGCGAAATCCACGCCGGCATAGTCGAGCCCGAGCGCCTGGTTGATCCCTGCCAGCGCCGCCATTGCCCGGGCGCCCAAAACCGCTGGCATATCCTCGAGAAATGCCCGCTCCTCGGCGCGCAGATAAGGGTGGTCCGCCATTGCCGAGGTAAAATAGTGCACCTTCCAGCCGGTGCTGGCGGCGAGGTGCAGCGGATAGATTTGACCGTCGATAAACATCGCCCGGTATTTTCGCGCCAGGCCATCTGTGCCGCGCGCATCGAGAAGTTCGATGGCCAGCAAAGACTCCCCCGGCAGCGCGGCAGCCGCCGTTTCCAGATCGGCTTCGGTTTCAACGCGTAAGAAATTCTGCCCCGTATGACAGCCCGGCGTGCGGACCAGAATAGGAAAGCGCAATCGGCCCGCCTGCAGCTCAGCGCGGGTCAGAAGCTCGATCCGCGGCGACACCAGGCCGGGAATCGCCCGCAGCCGCGCCGCATTCTCCTCGCGCGATGTGCGGCTGACGCGATCCGGTGGGTTGATCAAAGGCGCCGAACTGCCCGCCAGCAACCGGCTCGCCCGGCGCAGCGCCTCGCCGCAAATCTCGGCATCGCCGATGGCGTTGACCACAATTTCATGCGGCGGCAGGGGCGCCGTTTCGTCGAAGAAATCGGCATAGAGGGTGGTGACGGAATATAGGTTGGGATCGATCCAGTTTTTGCAAGGAACGTTGCCGCCACGCGCGGCAGCCAGCAGCAGCAGGGCAATTCGCGGGCCAGCGGATGGACGCGGTGGCGCGACGGCATGGGCGGAATATCCGGCATGATAATGCGCCTCCGCCCCCGCCTCGCCCAGCGCATCCAGGCAGCGCGCCAATCCCTGATGCGCCGGCGCAAAATCCGGCGCGGTGCTGAGCGCGGCCAGATACCGGCTTTTCGCGCCCGCATGGTCCTCCCGCTCGATGAGAATATTGCCGATGCCGGTCTGCGCCACCGCATTGTCGGGATTAAGCTCGGTTGCACGCGAAAACGCCGACAAGGCGGCCTGGGCGTAGCCGTCTGCTTGCGCCAGCGCGCCGAGTTCGACCAGCGCGGGCACGCAATTCGCATCCGCTCGCAAGATTTCGACATAGGATTCGCGCGAAGCGGCGTAATTCCCTTCCGCCGCCAAGGTGCGGGCCGTCCGCAAACCGGCCGCCTCGTCCAATCCGGCCGCGCCTGTCGCCGCATTTTTCTGCATCTTCAAGCAAAATGGGCGGCAATCGTTTACACAGGGTAAATTTTTTCCGGGCCGCCGGAGTTTACTGTCCGTTCTCTCAAGATTGCTTCATTCCACGCGGCGCCCCATCTTCTCCCTACGATTGCAAGCCACGATGTTGACCACATGAGGGATCAACAAAATCCCGCTTTGTCTATTTAGCAGGCAAAGCATGAGGTTCGGGGCACTCATCATTCCAATACACAGCGGGATGACTCTTACTGTCAAAGCACGCAGGATTCTTAGCAATCTTAAGGCGGAACCACCCCGCATCGAGAGTCATTCCACCTACGAGGCAAAGTTCCAAAAAGATGACAAAGCACACCCTATGGTGCGCCGCTGCCGACCTTGAGTTCATTCGAATTGTTACAGCTCGTTCAAGCGCAATATGATGCTGTAGATGGCGGATCGCGTCATCATCGTCGTCCTTGGAGGAATTTCCATCGAGAACCGACTCCCAGAAAGTCCGTAACCTCATAAGCGCCGCACCGCTGGGTTGTACGCCCGATCGCAATATATATCTAAAGACCTCAAAAATCACAAAGCAAGAATAAAGGCCACCTGCGATGAGCAAGCCGTTTGTAACGGAAGGTACAATCCAGGGGGCCGCGAAGTCGATAGGTTCGCGCAGGATCCAAACGAACAAACCTAAACCGACGATCGAAAGGAGACCGTTTGGTGGCGTATCTGTGAACGATCCTACCGATGCGGTGCGTGCCGTTCGCGCTTCCGACTCCAAACTTTCAATGTATGTAGCAGTTTCGGCGAAGGCATTGGGATATCGGTTTCCGAGTTTTTCTAACCAGCCGCGTTCACTATCAGCAAGTCGTTGGTGATAGTCGAGCCGCTTTATAAGCACTTTACAGCTTTTGGCGATCACCTTAGAGAGCGGTTTGGAGCGGGCCGTTTCGTTGTCAGCCATTTGTGGCATCTTCTTCAATGGCATCGATGAGTATTATAGCGAAAGTATTCCGCCCGATAATCCCGCGCTTGTCGGCTTCTGCTAAGATCATGCGGCATGCTTTCAGTTTGCCAGGGCTAAGCGTTTCTCCGACCTCACCCTCTCCCGGCGCGGGAATGCTCAACAATAAAAGCGTTCCCATGGCATGAGCCAAGTCCGCGTCGGCCATGTCGGCAGGAAATACCGCGGTGGCGGTTTAGTTATCAGTCATTTGGTCCAGTCCTCGATGGTCTGCTGGTAACGCCTAATATTTGCCCACATCCGCTCCTCCCCGCAATAGCCGAAACGAATCAGGTTGGTCTGAGGCCGAGCCTGAGCGATGCGTATGAGAGGAGGAATCGCTGTTGTCCGAGGATATCCAGTCCCAGAATGACATCGAACGCGGCCTCTGGAACTGGCGCCGTCAGCAGCAGGGGATTGGACACCGTGAGTTGGCCGAGTTGCAGCGCAGCGAAACGATGCATATGCCCTTGGAAGCTGCCGCCCAGGCCGGCCGCAGTGACAACTGGATCACGCGCCGCGCCCGCAGAGGTGATCCCGAGCTTGTAGAGACCGCGCGCGTTGATGAGGGTGGCGGAAGCGCCCGTATCCACCAGCGCCGTCAGTTCCTGGCCATCCACATGCAGCGGCGCGAGCAAAAGCCCGTGCGCCCATGGTTGAAGCGGCACGCAATTGCCAGCCGAAAAGGTCTCGCCGGGTGGCCCCAGTACCAGCTGCGCCGTCTGCATGTCCAGGTCGAGCGTATGATGACGCAGCATGTCTCCGCCGAGCAGACCATCTTCTTCGCCAAGGGGCAGATCTGTCACCGACAGGCTGAGGCCGCGCCCTGGCAGATTTTGGAGCAATGCGACCCCGCCGAGGGTGGCGTAACCGACATCCACATTCGGGCGCGTCTCCAACAGGCCGCCGGCACCAACCATGGGCGTGTCGACCCAGAGGTCGCGGCGTAATCCAAGGCGCGCCGCCGCCGCGCGAGTTATCACTGTCCGCTCAGCACCGGTGTCCACCACCATTCTTGCCATGCGGCCGTCGAACAGCACAGGCACCACGCAACGCCCATCCGTCACGTCGACGGAGACCACTATGGTTCCCGGTCGTGGGGCGGCGGCCATTGTGGCGACGCTCCCCAACAGTAGGGCGCGGCGGCTCGTTGCCGCAAAGCGGTGGTTCAGATCGCTCATCCAGTACGCGCGCTCCAGCTTCATTGGTATGGTTGGGAACGGCCAACCTTTCGGTGTCGGTGTCGGTAATCTTCATGGCGTGAACCTCCCCGCGTCGTCCACCTCGCGCAGCTAATTGAGGTCCCGGAACCGGTGCCAAATGCTCCCACCATGGGACCGCCCTTTCCGACAGCTTCGCGCCCATGGACGAACCCGCTCGCGCGGGATGGGTGCTTGAGGTGAGGTATCGGGCGATCGCGGCGCTTGTGATGGCTTGAGGAGAGAGGACCGGGGTTCGAGCATCGAGGGGTCAACCTTCAGCTCGAGAGGAGTCCCCGATGACATGCCAACCAGCCCATCTCCTCACGCGCTCTGGCACAGCTTCACCACCCATCTTTTGGAGCAGGATGAACCTGGCACCGTTTTTGTACCATAGTTGCATCAAATATCGCTAAAGCGATTATTATTCGTCCCCCCACTACTGCACTGCCACAACCACTGGCTTCGACCACAACCCTGTCGTTGGCGACTCTGCCTCGAACACGTGCCGTCCCGCCGTCACTGGCCATTCCACCGTTTCGCCGGCGTTGGCCATCTGGTACGGTTGGCCGTCCACGTACCATTCCACCTGCGCAGGGCCGCTCACCGAGGCCACGCGGAGAGGCAGCACCGCCAGCCCCGGTGGGGTGTCGGGGTTGAGGATGAAAAGCGCGTGGTCGAGCGGGGCAACAATGCGGAATTTTGCGCTTAAGCCCGGCACGGGCAAGGCAGGCAAAGCGGTGCCGTCCGGGAGGTACACCACCATCTGCTGCGCGCAATGGCCGATGGCGGCAGCCCCCGTACTGGCGCAAACTTCTTGCGGTTGGGTGCCGGGCGGGGGCGTAAAACTGCCGTCATTCTGGCCGTCGGTCTCGTTGCTGTAGAGTTTCAGCAGAATATCCTGGCCGATGCGCGCCGCGCTCGCGGCCCCGCCCAGCTCGTCCATGGGCTGGCCGTCGGGCCGCCCCATCCACACGCCAACGACATATTGCGCGGTATATTCAACCACCCAGGCATCGCGGTAGCCCTGGCTGGTTCCGGTTTTCACTGCCACGGGAAAGGGAAACTCCGTCGCCCCCATGCGACCGAAACTCGGCAGTCGGGCCATCGGGTCGGCCAGGAATAATGTAATCAACCGGGCCGTATCGGCCGAGATGATTTGCTCCGGCGCAGGCTGGGGCTGGCCGTCATACCATTGCAGCGGGCGCCAGGCGCCATCATTGGCCAACGCGCCATAGGCGGTTAACAGCCGCGTCAGATTGGTGGGCAGCCCCCCGATGGCCAGAGCCAACCCATAACGCTCCGCCGGGCTGGTGTTATCGCTCAAGCCCAGACGGTTAAGGAACCAATGGCTCGCATCCAGCCCATCTTTGCGCACCAGCAGAGCAGCCGGCACGTTGCGGGAGTTGGCAAGAGCTTGGGCCGGCAGCATGGGGCCGAGGAAACGCATGTCGGCATTATCCACGCCGGTGCCGCTATCGGGCGCATCCAGCACCATGCTCACTGGCGAGATGGTGCCGCGGTCCAGCGCCTGGGCGTAGATGAAGGGTTTCAGCGTGCTGCCCGGCGAGCGCCAGCGCAATGCGTAATCCACCATGCCCTCATCCTGCGCCGTGTAGCTGCTGGACCCTAAGAAGGCGAGCACATCCATGCTCTGCCGGTCCGCCACGATCACCGCCACCTGCCGCGCCCCCTCCGCCTCAAATCCGGCCAGGCGCTGGGTAGCGATCTGATCCACCATCCGCTCCAATCCGAGATCGATGCTGCTGTGCAGTTGCTCCGCCGGCGGGCCCTGTGCTGCCATGGCGGCGGTGAGCAATATGGCGTGCAGCACCTCGGGCTGCCGTTCGGGGTATTGGCGCGGGGTGAGTTGGGCGAGGTCGGCCAGCGCTTCGGTATAATCCGGCATATCGATAATGCCCTGGCCGTGCAGCCGGATCAGCGCCAGCCGGGCCCGCGCTTTCGCCCGCGCCAGCCCGGCGGGGTGGTCAAGATTATATAAGCTCGGGGATTGCGGAATGGCGGAGAGCAGAGCGATTTGCGCCCAGCTTAAATCCTGCACCGGGCGGCTGAAATACCACTCGGCGGCATAAGCGATGCCATGGCTGTTCTGGCCGAAGGGGGCGAGCATGAGATATTGCGCCAGTACCGCCTCGCGGCCGTATCGCGCCGTCATCACCAGCGCCGCGGCCGCTTCCGTGAGCTTGGCGCCCAAACTGCGCGCCTGCGGGTGCTGCATGCGCGCTACCTGCATGGCAAGGGTGGAGGCACCGCTGACGCGCCGGCCGGAGGTGGCGTCCTGGCGCAGGGCGCGCAACATGGCGAGAGGGTCTACGCCAGGATGGTCCCAGAAGCGCTGGTCCTCCAGGGCAAGAACGGCAAGCGCCACGCGCGACGGCACTTGAATGACGGGCCAGTAGCCATAGCCACCGGGCCCACCGCCAAGCTGGGCCATGAACACGCCGTTGCGGTCTGTCATAATGGTGGTGGGGCGGGGCGTGATAAAGGTGGAGTCGGTCCAGATGTTGCGGGCGAGTACCAGCAGAGTTGCGGCGGCGAGAAAGTAAGCGGTTCTTTTTTGAAAAAAAGCACCAAAAAACTTTTGCGCTCTGGGGATATGGGCGGTGGCCACGCCAAAGCCCCAAGACCAACCGATGAAGTTTTTTTGGTTTCGCGGGCGGCCAGCCTTTTCGTTCACAAAAAGAAGACCCCTTACTTATTCGGCGCCGTTATCTGCACCACCGCTCCGGCTCCATTCCCGCTGACGCTATCCTTATACATCATCACCGCCTGCGGCGCAGGTTGAATAAACCGCCCCGGCACCGAGGCTTTGGTGCGGAAGTAGAAATCATACGTTCCGGCTGGCAGCGTATCGTAGTAATAACTTACCCTGTCATCCAGGAAGGCGACATAGGATGGCGCCAGAGTTGGCGGCGCAGACGGCGTGGCCTCGGGCGGGGCGGTGGCGAGGGCGGGGTCCATTGGCTCCATGCCGGCCGCCAGAGGCACAGTGATGGCAACATAATGCCGCAACTGCGGATTCACGACTTCCAGATGATCCTCAATGACATCCCCAACTTTGTAATTCAGCGCGATGCCCGCCTTGCTGAGCAGCGTGCGTGTGGGCGGCGCGCCGGAGAGGTCGATGAGGTCGCTCTCGCGCGTCACCACGAAGCCATTTGCGGCGGGGGCCACGGTGCTGCCGTCCGCTTCCGGCAGCCAGGTCAGGTCGTCCTGCACTGAGACCGGGTTGCCGATTGTGGCACCGGCGGCGGCAACTTGCACCGCCCCGCCCTCGGTGCTGACAATACGCTGCAAGGGCCGTTTGGCCGACAAAGCGAGGGTCTGCGGCCCGCCGGGCAACGTGATGGCGACATTCTGCGGAGGTGCGCCGGCGTCGCTCTTCAGGTAATCGGTGAGCGCCAGCAGTGCCTCGGCGTTGGCATTGGTGCTACCCCAGCCATCGCCTCCGCCGAGTGTCGTCAATGCCGTAACGATATACTGCCGCCGTGGATCATTCTCCACCGCGGTGGCACGCAGCATTTCAGCCAGCGTGCGCGTCTCGGTAGGGAAGATGCCGGGGTCGTCCGTATAGCCATCCCATTCCTGCAAGCCGCCATACACCGGCTTGCCATCGCGAAGTTTGATAATCAGCCCGGTCCACAGCGCATCCTGCAATGGTTTCAGCAAAGCCGTATCGCTCGCCCCGCCCGCCTGCAGCGCGATGGCCACCTGGGCGATGCCTTCCAGCGACATCTGGTCCCGCATTCGCGCCAGCTCGTCGGCATAATCGCGGTCGAGATTACCGGCATAGGCCAAAGCCGCAAGCGCCCAGGCGCGTTCATCATAGGCATCGGCGGATACGATGTTGGGATCATCCGAGCGCAACGCATTCTGCAGTGCATGCTCGAGCGAGGCGCGTTCAACCGGATCGGTGGTAAAGCCCGCTTTCTGCGCCTCGACTAAAAGTTCCAGCGACCAGGCGGTGAGCACCACATCGCCCCGATCGCCCGGCCAGAAGCCGACCAGACCGGACGAATTGGTGGCGGAGGTGACCCAGGCCAAGGTCTGGTTGATCTCGGCATTGGCCTGCGGATCATCCCCGGCATCGAGCGCGGCAGCGAATTGTTTTGCCGCGATCTCGGCGCGCGAACGGCTCACCCGCTGCTCGGTGCAGCCGTAAGGATACTCGCGCAGATAATCCAGCCCGGCATAAAGCCGCACCAGCTCCGGTTGGTTGGATACCAGCAATTGCCGCCGGATGGTGCCGGGCCGTGCCGGATCGGTGATCGCAGGCAGAGCCAGAGATTTTGCCGATGTCAGGTCCACCAGCAGGCGCTGATGCACCTGGTCGCGATCCGGCTCGATTGGTAGATCGACCTCGAACCCATCCATCGCCTTATCCGCATTGCGCTCCACCGCCAGCGTCACCTTCACGCTGGACCGCGCCAGTGCGCCCTGCTTGGTATAACCAGGGCTCGGTACCGCAACGGGGAAGGCAAACTGCTGCGGCGCATTCGGCTGCCAGTTGAAAGTAGCCGTGGTAGGGCCAGCAACATTCAGCCCCTGCACCGCCAGCTGCGCCTGTCCCGCGCCACCCGGCCCGTCGATTACCCGCCCGATGCCGGCCAGACTGAAACTATCCCCCGGCCGCACGAAGCGCGGCAGGTTTGGCTCCACAATTACCGGCAGCCGCACGGCAATCTGCCCCACCGCGAAGCCAAACCGCTCCGGCCCGCTTACAGCCACGGCGCGGATGCGGAAGATGGTCAGATCATCCGGCAGTTTCACACTGACCGTCACCGTACCAGAGGGCCCGACTTCCAGCGCCGGATTGTAATACGGCATCGGATTAAAATTCTTGCGTATGGTGACCTTGTTGAGCAGATCCTCATCGCCGCCCTCGCCATTATCGCCGCCCGGATTTTCCTCCAACGGCAGCACGCCGAAGGGCCAGTTGCGCGTATCGGCAATGGACACATGGCTGCCGCGATCGCGGATGAAGTCCGGCAGCGGATCAAGCGGCGCCTCTTTCGCCAGCGCCAGCACCGCCTGGTCGATGAGCCACAAAGTCACCTTGCCCGAAAGCGGCCTTCCCTTCTCATCGCTGAGTTTTACCGTGAGATTTACCATGGAGCCCGGCAGTGCGCCGGTGGGCGCCGTCACCGCCACCTTCACGATATTCTGCGCCGGCGTCACCCCCACCCAGGCGGTGGCGGCGATCGTCTCCGGCCGGTGCAAATCCAGCATGCCGGCCGTGGCATCGGCCCCCTGCAGCCGCCCGCGCATCAGCACGAAATGCACGGGGATACGCGGCATGAATGTTTTCAGCACCGGCAGGCTGAACACGCCGTAGCCATTGGTGATGTCTAGCCATTGATACTGGTTGGTGCCGTCGGGCATTTCCACAATCGCGAGTGCCCGCGCCGTCTGGAACGGGCTCTGCAGAATCAGTTTAGCGACATCACCCGGATCATACTCAGGCTTATCCGTCGTTACCTTGAACACGGTAGCGGGCGGGCGCGACCAACTGACAGGGTTGTTGCCGGTCGCGAACAGATCAACGCTCACTGTCTGCAGGCGCCCCAGCCCATCGGCCGCCTGCAACTGCACGATATACACACCCCCCTGGTCAATTGGCAGGTTCAGCTTCACCGCATCCCCGCCGCTCATCACCGAGCGCTCGATCAGCTTCTCGTCCACCACCTGCGTCTGGTATTTCGCCTGGCCGTTGGAAAAATCGCTAGCCTGGAGAATGGAACTCCATTGCCGCCGCAGCAGCGTCAGCGCCACCGGCTTGCCCGCGATCGGCTTACCGTGCGGGTCCACCATCAGCAACTGCACCGGTATGGCGTTGGCATGTTCGATATAGCGCGGCGCCTGCACCCCCAGCACGAAACTCGGCAGCGCCAGCACGGATTTGGTATTGGTCACGGTCTTGCCGTCATCGCCGGTTACCGTCGCTTCCACCACATAGCGGCGCGGCGCGTTGCTGGCCTCCTGCGTCGGGTCCAGTGCCAGCACGGCATGGCCCTCCTTATCCGTCGTCGCCTGACGCTCGGCCAGCGCGCTGGACTGGCCGCTGAAATCCGTCTGGAAGATGGTGCTGGTGGCATAGACAAAGCCCGGCCGCGCATCGGGCGCAAACACATAGGGGAATTCCGTCACGCGCCACCGCACGGGCTGGTTCGCTGCCGGCCCGCCGGCGTAATAAATCGCCGTCATGCCGATGCTGGCGGGTTTGTCCAGCGCTATCTCATCCGGCCCACTCATATGGATCTGGAATTTCGGCAGGCGATAGGCGTCCTTGATGAAATTCACATCGGCGCAATCCTGTTTGCCGACCTCGATTTCCGCCTGATAGGTGCCCGTAGCCACGGTTTTTTCATTGAACAGGAAATGCACGTCGCCATTGGCATCGGGCTTCAGCGAATAGGTCCAGTTGGTCGTGCCATCCGGGCTGTTCACGATGAGCTGGACATTACCATCCTGCCCACCCGGGCTAAGCGCGCCTTTAAACAATTTGCGGATATAGGTCTTAATATGCACCGGATCATCCGGCCGGTAGATTGGCCGCTCGGTGAACACATGACAGAGTGTCTGCGATTGCGGCGCGCGATTGCCGAGCTTTGGATCGACCGTCCAGTCGAGCCAGCTCCCTTGCTGAGCGCTCCAACCGCTGGCGGTGTAGCTGTCGGGCGGCTGGGTAGTGTCGATTACCAGCGTGTCGTCATCCTTACTCACCACGATGCGCGCCGGCACCTGCTGCTGGTTATCGGGCCTGGGGCGCCAGTCGAAGCTGCCGTCGTCCCCAGTGATGCCGGTGCCGATCGCGCTCCACACACCCTTATCCACCGCATCCACTTCCAGTTTCGCGCCCGCCACCGGCTGCGCGGTTTGCAGCGAGGTGACGACGAAATGCACCCTATGCGCTTCCTCGACCGTGGTCAGGCTCAAATCCGTCACTTGCAGCCGCATCCAGCTACGATTGCCCGCCTGGTCCAGCGCACGTAGGCCGATGAGATAGGTGCCGGGATTATCCCGCCCGGCAATCCGCGCGAATTGATCCCTAAAATCGAGCCCGAATTCCGCACTCGGCCCGAGCGGCGTCAACGGCAATATGCTGAGCGTGGACACGCTCGGCGAGCCAATTTGCGCTAGCTGCGCCTGCAACCCGGGCGTATCGATATTACCGCTATCCCGAAATGGTTTTGCCCGCTCGCCCGGCGCCGGCGGGCGGTCGTCATCATTGGTGCTTACCGGGCTTGCGGGGAAGGGCCAGAAGGAGCGGTCCAGCGGGTCGATTGCATGGATGCGCACATCCGCCTGGCTATAGCCGCGCCCGGAAAGCGGGATCATCTGCGGCCCGTAGCGCTCCACCACCCCATTGCCGGCGGAGAGGGCGATAAAATCCTGCTCCGGCGGCCAGTATACCCAGACGGCGCTATTGCCGTTCATCGTCAGCAGGCGGTTATTAGCATCGCGCAACGGCACCTGGTTGAGCGTAACCTGATACAAGGTACCGGTCTTGAAATCCCCGGTCAGGTCGAGCTCGCTGCCGTTCAGGCGCGTTTGAACATTATCCACCGAAGGGGTGATGCGGATGAGATTGCGCGCTGTGATCGGGTCGATGCCGGCGGGGGGAGCAGAAAACTCCACCACCAGCGCGCGGGCGGGGGCGGTGGCCGCCGCCGGCTGCGCATTTTGCGCCTGGTCGGATACACCCACGGCCGGGTTCTTGGCCGTGGTATTCTGCGCCGGTGAGGCAGGCGAGGGTGAATTTTGGTCAGAACCCTGGCCGGAGCCCTGATCCATACTGCCCTGGTCTTGGCCGGAGCCGGAATTATCCTGGCCGCCGCTCTGGTCAGCGGCATTATTCGTACCGCAAGCCAAAGCCGCGGATTTATCGTAGATGGTGCCGGCAATGCTCAGCGGCACGCGCTGGTCGGCGCAGCCCATCATCGTCGCCTGGAAGGCGGCGGCGGTGGAAAAATCGAGCTGCTCCACTGTGCCCGTGAGCCCTGGCACGGGCGAGAGACCGATGGACATTGCCACATGCATGCCATCGGGAATTGGCTGATGAAATTCGACAATATAGGTCGAGTTATCGCTGGGCGCCGTGCGCTCCATGGTTTTGATATCGAAATCAGCCGTGGTGAGATGCTGCGCCTGCGCCGCATCCAACCCCGGCAGAGGCGAGATGGCGATGTCCAGCATACGCGCCAGCGCGTTCACATCCAGCGGCTCGGAGAATACCAGCGTCAAACGCTGCATCCCCTCCAGCCCGACGCTGCCATTCGCCGGGTCCGTGCTCACCGTGGGGTCAAGCAAACGCGAGAGCAGCAACGGCTGGCCGTCTTGCAGCCGCCAGGAGAACTGGCTGAGCGGCGGCCAAGGTATGGCGGGGCGGAACTGCAGCGTGCGTGTATTCAGCCAAGTCCAGGCGCCGGGCTGCTGCGGGTTCATGGTCACAAAACGCTGCGGCGCATCCTCCGCCGTGCCGCCCGGTTTGCCGAGGTCATGGGAGAAAAACACCGTCACCGGGTCCCACCGGCGCAGAAACTGATCCGGCACGATGATGCTCCCGGCCGGCTGGCGTACGATTTGGTCCGAGCCCGCATCCTGCGCAAGCACCGGCCCTGCCGCCAATAGCCCCAGAAAGAGCAAAAAACCCCGACCGATGCGCGCCAATGATTTGCCCTGCATCATCGTTTCATTTTCCTCAATTCTGGCCGGCGAGCGTGCGATAGCTGGCCTGGACATCGGGTGGCGGCCCGTTATCGGGCAAGGTCCTGCCGACCAAAGCCGGTTGCACATCCGTTGCAGAGGCATCGGCGGGTACGTCGGCGACGAGAAAATACGTACCGGCCGGGAGCTGGCGCATGGCGATCACCCCTTGCCCCAGTAGGGTGCCGTCCGCGGCCAGCAAGCGGGAATTGGCGTCATCCACGGAGCCGCGCACCCCGACCCCAATGTCGCGCGGCGCATCCAGCGAGAAGGTGAACAGCCGTGACTGGCCGGGGGCGATGCGCACGGCCGTACCCAGCCCATCGGTGATCGGGATGGCTGAAATGGCCTCGAACCGTGCCGTGCCGCTGAGGCCGGCCGGTGTGACGGCCTGGAGCAGAATTTGTTGAGGTTGCCCTTTAGGCTGGAACAGATTGAGCGCGGCGCCCGTGGGGAAAAGCTGCGGGCCGTAACCGCTTACAACCACGACCGGTGTATCGGTTTCAATATGGATCAGTCTGGCGCCGGCAGCGGCAAACGCGAGGGCCATTTGCTGGCGGGAAATCGCCACGGTGCCAGGGGCGGTAACAACCTGGGCTCGAGTGTTAAGGGGCAAACCGTTCTCGTTTTCGGAGATGATGCTGAGCCCGGATTGAACGGTCACGACGGCGGAGCCGCCCGCCGCGGTCTGGGTCACGATACCGCCGTTGACCGTGCCAAAGGGGTCGATACCGGTGATGTTTGTGGCGGCTCCGGCAATCCGTAACGTGGCCAGATGCAATTGCGGGTTCAGTTGGGGTACCGAAATATGCAAAATGGCAGGCGTTGCGCTGTAATGGGTCAGCAGCCCATCCGACGGCATCGTCAGTTCCGGCGCTGCTTCCGCCTGCACAGACACGCTGTAAGAGGCCGCCCCATGGCCGGGATTGAGCAGGAGCAGGGAATCGGCATCGCTATCCAGCACATCCGGTGCCACGCCATCAGCTAATATCAGGCTTTTGGTCTGGCCATTGCGCGATAGCACTGCGGCGGTCCCTTCCGGCAGAGCGAATGAGAACCGCTTCCAGCCCGGCGGCAGCGCGGCCTGCAGCGCGCCCCGCGCTGGCAGCGTGCCGTCATTTCCGCCAATGGCCAGCGCCAGGGTGCCGATGCTGGCAAAACCGGACCGCTGCACGGTCAGAGGCAGCGGGTCGCTGGGCGGGCCTGCCCGCCACAGGCGAAGCACCGGCGCTGCCATGGCCGCGGGCTGAAAGGCGACAGCCTGGCTCAAGGCCCCCTGTGCATTGCCCACCGCCATCACCGTGCTGTTGCCAATGGCAATTCCCGGCTGTCCGCCCTGGCCCAGCACCTGCCACAGCGCCGTTTCCCGTTGTCGCGGCAGCGGCAGTTCCAGCGTTTGCCCGGCCGCCAGATTCATCCGTACCTTAGCCCCAAGCAGATCCACCGGCCGCGCCGTCACCTCATGCGCCATGCCATCCACCAGCCAGAGCGAACGCCCCGTGGCCAGCATCGCGCCGCTTAGGTCATGCGTCGCCGCGACATCGGCCGCCGCACTCCATTGCAGCGTGTCCCCGTCAGCACCGAGTTTCAGCACCTGCGGCTGCGGAACGTTAATACGCATCATGCCGAGCTGACGCTTGCCAAGTTTGACTGGCGCCAGATCCAGCCCAGAAGCGAGGGCGGAAATGCCCGCCGAAGGCCCGGAGCAAAATTTCACACTCACCACCACCGGCGTGCTGCCATGGTCCTCGGCCCAGGCCCGCAGCCGGTAGTTTGCTCCCCCCGCCGGGACGGCCAGATACGGGTTGAGCCCGGTGGTGGTGGCCAGCACCTGCCAGCTGCCATCTTTTTGAGCCCCCTCCAGCGTCAGCCCGACCGGCACGGCTGCGGTCGCCCCCACCAGCATCAGCGCATCGCGCGGCGGCGTGGGCAGTGTCATCTCATGCACCTGCCCATCACTTATTGTTGCCGCCGTACCAATCTTCAGCGCCGGTCCCACAACGATGGCGGGCGAGCTGATGGACACCTGCGTCTGCGCATTATCCGTCCCCACTGGATCGACATGCAATGTGTAAGTGCCCGGCGCAAAATTCCCGGCGATCAGAAAATTCCAGTCATTATCCCTATCGTCATTCTCCGCCACGAGTTTGCCGGCAGCATCGACCAGCGAGGCCCGCACATCCTGCGCGCCGAAGGAGGAAATCTCATATTGCTGCGCCCCTCCAAGCGAAACCGGAATCACCGCCGGCGCGTTCACCTGCTCGCTCTGCCCCGGCGTCAGCTCCTTCAGTGCGGCATTCAGATCGTAATCGACGCGATTATCCGGCGCCGCACTAACGGCCTTGATACTGTAAGCCCCAGCAGCCAGTCTACCCGTCCAACTCCCGCCGCTCGTGGACCCCACCGCGGTTAGGCCAAATAAAATATCGGCGCGCATCCCGGCATTCAAGCTCACCGTTACGGTCGCCGCGGCCGGCAGATCGAATTGCCACATATCGGGCACCCGCTTCGCGCCAGCTACCGGCTCCATCCAGCGGTTTTCCATATCCTGGCCGAATTCCACCTGAAACGGCCCATGCCCGGTATAATGCGGTGGCGGCAATACTTGTTGCAACATCGTTACGGCGCGGTTTTCCACCAGCCCGGGCAGCAGAATCATCCGATAATCACCTGGCGCAAGATCAAGCTGCGCATCAGTCGGGCCACCAGGTGCGATCAGCGGCCAGCCTACCGCATCTTCCAGCCGCATCTTGAACTGATGCCCGAGGCCGAGGGTAAAAATATGATACGTGCCCTGCGTCGCGATATGCACATGATACAGCGCCGCCTGGCCCGGCTCCAGCGTGATACGCGCCGGACTGCCTGGCGCCAGCACGCCCTCATCCAGCAGTGGCGTCGTGGTGAGTTCCACACCGGCATGCCCGGCCGTCTGCCCCTGCGTTTGCACCGCGAGCTGATAATCTCCCTCGCGCAAAAACATTTGCAGTAAAAAATTACGCCCGATGCCATTGCCCTCGGCGCTGGCCAGCAACGGATTGACCCTTGT
>JAMFRY010000189.1 GCA_026225015.1 Alphaproteobacteria bacterium | reverse complement strand
CTCTTTTCAGCTTTCCTACGGAAATGTCGCATGGCCCTTATGTTTTTAACTGAGACGATCCGGGCTTACCGGTTGCGTGACCCGGCGGCGCGGTCAAATCTTGAAGTGGCGCTATGCTATCCGGGGTTGCATGCCGTGGGTATTCACGCGATCTCCAGTTTTTTCTGGCGCCGCCGCCTCTTCACGCTTGGCCGCTGGCTCTCCCATCTCGGCCGATTTCTCACCGGTATCGAGATCCATCCCGGCGCCAGGCTGGGCCGGCGCTTCGTGATCGATCATGGGATGGGCGTGGTCATTGGAGAGACCGCGGAAATCGGCGATGACGTATATATATACCATCAGGTAACTTTAGGCGGCATCAGCACCCTGCCGGGCAAACGCCACCCCACGATCGGCAATAATGTCATCATCGGGGCCGGCGCCAAGGTGCTGGGCGCCATCCTGGTGGGCGACAATGCGCGCATCGGCGCCAATGCGGTGGTGGTGGGTCCGGTCCAGGCCGGCACAACGGTCGTGGGCATTCCTGCCCGACCGGTGCAGCAGGCTGGCGAGTCGGACGAGAAACGCGGCGGGGATTACGGTACGCCGTCCGATCCCTGCCTGGACCCGCTGCTGCAGGAACTGGAAACGCTGCGCGCCGAGCTTGCCGAGCTCGATGCGCGGCTCGCAAGGCTTGCCGGAGAGCGGGTGAGCTAAGATAATTTACGCGGGCTTTAGCGGCATACGGAATGTGAATTTTGTCTGCTCCCGGGACGAGGCAACCGTCAAGGTTCCGCCATGCGCCAGCGCAATCTGGTGGGAGATGTAGAGCCCGAGGCCCAAGCCTTCGCGGTCCGGCTGCGCGGTGCCGCGGGAGAAAGGTTCGAAAATGGTCTCCAGCAGGCGTTCGGGGATCGGCCCGCCTGCATTCGCCACCGCCAGCAGGAACCAGCCATCCTGCGTTATCGCCTCCATGCTGATCGGCCGGGCAGGATCGCCATAGGTCAATGCGTTGCGCAGCAGGTTGGAGGCGAGCTGCCGCACCCGGACGACATCGCAATATACCAACTCGGTCACGCCGAAGCTGCCAATGATTTCACGGCCTGGCTTGGACGCTTGCAGTTGCGCCAGGCTCTGCCGTAAGGCCGGTTCCAGGAAGTCGCATTCGCTGTATTCCAGGATCAGCCCGCCACCCAGCCGGCTGCGGGAAAAATCCACCACCACATCGATAAGTTCGGCCATTCGTCCGGCGCTGCCCACCACCATTTCGGCCCATTGCGCGGCGCGCTCATTCAGCGGGTTTTTGCGCAGCATCTCCATGCCGCCCAGAATGGCTGTCAAAGGGTTGCGCAGATCATGCCCCAGCACGGCGATGAATTGCTCGCGCAGGGCGGAGGTTTTGCGTTCGCTGGTCAGGCTGGCTTGCGTCACCGCCGCCTGATCGATGGCGCTCAATTGAAAGCCGATCAGCTCCGCGAAGGTTTCGAACATCGCGATCGTATCACTATTTGCCAAAGGCCGCTTTGCCTTGTCGAAGCCGCAGAGAGTCCCGAAAAAACTGCCATCGGCGCGCAGGATCGGCACCGAGATGAAACTTTCAAACCCGCATCGCGCCCGCTCGGCGTGGTGGCAGTAAAGCGGATCCGCCGCTGCATCCTCGATGACGATCTTTTGCCGGGTCTCACGAACCTCACTGCAGATGGTGGTCTCGATCGGCAGTTCATCACCGGGCTTTAACCCAAAGCCCATAGGGTCGCGCACCGCGCAGGCAATCCAGCGCGACTCAGTCACCCGCGCCACCGCCGCAATGCCGAGGCCGTTCGTCCGGCAGACGATATCCAGCAAAACAGGAACCGCGCTAAGTCCGGCGATAGTAGTGACATCGCTGGTGGAGCTGTCAGTCACGTATCCATTCCATGCCACTCGCTATCAGAAGATTAAGAGCCTGTCACTTGGGATGATCGAATGTCCGGTCGCCCATCGGTGTCGATTTGCTTTATGACCTACTGACGGCAGGTCTGCCTCTCGGCGGTTCCATCGTCATGCCCGCGAAGGCGCGGAGGTGGATGCACGCCGCGGGCCATCCACGACTTTTCCGAGCTTCAACATGTTGAACAGAAGGGTCAAACTCTGCGCCTCTTGGCGTAGGAAAAAGCGCAGTCGCCGGCGCCAGCCGGTAATCGGCGATCTCATCAAGAGATTGTGAGGATTATTAACAGCGCATCGGCCGAACTGCTCTGGCATCCGCAAACCAATAAAATACAAGAAAATCAATGGTATGATCCCGAACATGGTGGTCCGCTTGCCAAAAGCCTGTGAAATCAGGTCAAAAATTCCGGAATTTTGTTGGTGTTTCGGATTGACATGGCTTGGTTGCTAAACTTTAGTACACGTCAACTTTTGCGTGCAATCCAAGAATATTTACCGCGCAGTAAGCGATTTTTC
Source organism: Alphaproteobacteria bacterium (assembly GCA_026225015.1). Taxonomy (GTDB): domain Bacteria; phylum Pseudomonadota; class Alphaproteobacteria; order Acetobacterales; family Acetobacteraceae; genus Acidocella. Next base: position 9,049 of record JAMFRY010000189.1, on the reverse strand, counting down.
GTACAGGAATTTAGAAATAACGAATATTCAAAAATTAAAGAGCTGTAATTAATCCGTGTCATGGGACGCCCAGTTTCGGGTAAATTCCACAAGGGAGCGTTGGTGAAATGATTGCTATATGCCAACAAAAGTTGGATCGGTTCGGATCTGGCCATGGGAGGCGATAATCGCCGCGATGTTCCTTGGGCCAACGCGGCCTTCTCGGCGGAGACCGCCCTGAACAGCGTCCAGGATCACGCCGAGCACGAAATGATCGGCCAGCTTGCCGGGGGCGTTGCGCACGACTTCAACAATCTGCTCACCGTCATCGAGGCTGGCCATCAGCTGGTCAGCAAATATTGCGATGACAGCCGCGTCGCCCGGGTTTTGGAGGTGAACAAGGTCGCCATCGACAAAAGCCGCAGATTGATCTCGCAGCTCCTGGCTTTTTCGCAAAAGCAAGTCCTCAAGCCCGTTACTACAAATATCAACGATAGCATTTCGGTCTTCGACGCGCTGATCGAGAAGGCGGTGGGCGATCGCATTGTGCAATGGACTCTGGCCCCGGACCTGCCTTGCGCCTGTATCGACGCCGCGCAACTGCAATCGGCGTTGCTCAATCTGGTGGTCAATGCCAGGGACGCCATAAAGTTGCGTGGCACGATCAACATATTTACCGAAACGAAGTATCTTGCCGCGCGGAATTTCCCGGCGCCGTATGACGTGAAGGAAGGTTTGTATGTCGTATTGGGTGTCAGCGATACCGGCATCGGCATGGAAGCCTCGGTCGCGGCGCGCGCCATTGAGCCGTTTTTCACCACCAAGGATGTCGGTCGGGGGACCGGACTCGGCCTTAGCCAGTGCTATGGCTTTGCCAGGCAATCCGGCGGCACGCTGGTCATCGATTCGGCGCAAGGCGAAGGCACGACGGTCCGCATCCTGCTGCCGGCGCTGCCATCGCCAGCGTTGCCATCTGTTATGAAAATGGAACGTGCGAGCAATCTGCGGACCATCCTGCTGGTCGATGATGATTTTGCGATCCGCGCGTTGGTCGGCGAGATGCTGCGCAGCCTCGGCCACACGGTTTTCGAGGCGGAAGACGCGAGCGATGCCCTGACTCAGCTCAATGCGAACCTTTCCATTGACTATCTATTCACCGATATCATCATGCCGAACGGGATTAACGGGCTGGAGTTGGTGGAGGACGCCAGGTCCATCCGGCCCGGGCTGCCGGCCTTGCTGGCCTCCGGCTATCCGCGCGATGTGCTCCGCGGCATCGCCGAGTTGCAGGGGGATGTGATGTTCCTGCAGAAACCCTATACGCTCGACAGGTTGGCGGCGAAGATTAATGCCGCCGAACCCTATCCGCCCTGAGCGCCGGCGCCGTTCCATTCGGCGAAGGTGCAAATTTCCGCTAAAACGGCGCGGCGCGAATTAAAGGCAGGCTGACCTGCTTCCTAAGCCGCGATCTGGCCGCGCAATCCGGTTTTCAGCATGGCTCCGGCCGCCTGCGCGGTTACTGCCTTGCTATAATAATATCCTTGGCCAAATTCACAGCCCCGCGCCACAAGGCTGGCCGCCGCCGCCTGCGTCTCGATCCCTTCCGCCACCACTTGCAGATTCAGGCTGCGCGCCAGCCCCAGAATCGCATCCACGATTTTGTCGCATTCGCCGTTCTCCAGCATTCCCCGGATGAAACTCTGGTCGATTTTCAGCCGGTCGAACTTCAATTGGCGCAATTGCCCAAGGCTCGCATAGCCGGTCCCGAAATCGTCCAGCGAGGAGAGGATGCCAGCCTGGCGGAAGGTCTCCAGGCTGGCTTGCGCCGCCGGGATATCGTGCACCAAGGCAGTCTCGGTGATTTCGAATTCCAATCGGGCGGGCGCCATTCCCTCCCTTTCGGCAATTTGCAATAGGCGCCGCGGCAGCAGCGGATCGCTCAATTCCGAGGCCGAGACATTGATGGCGATGCGTGCATAACTAGGCCAGGCATTGGCGTCCCGGCAGACCTGGGTTAGCATGGTTTCGGTCAGCGCGCTGATCCTGCCAATGCGTTCCAGGGCCGGCACAAATTCATCCGGCGGCACGAAGCCGCGCACCGGGTGCTGCCAGCGGGCAAGCGCCTCGAAGCCGCAGATACGATTCGTGGCGAGGTCGATCACCGGCTGGTAGAACGGTAGAATCTCTCCCGCGGCGAGCCCGCGCAGCACGTCATGCTCCAGCGCTTCTTCTACCGTCAAGGCAGCCTGTCGGCTCAGTTCGCCAAGACTCAATCGGGCAGGGCGGTTCTTCGTCTGCTGCATGGTACCAGCGGCCATTTGCAGCAGGTCGGACACGCCGGCGATTCCTGGCCGGCATAGAGCGATCCCGATATTCGCGCCAAACTGTAGTTCACAATCATTCGCTGGAATCGGCTGGCAAATTGTCTGGACCATGCGCGCCGCCATGCGATTCGCCGCATCCCGATGCGCCTCCGGCTCCGCCTGCCCGTCGGCAATCACGGCGAAGTCATCCTCGCCAAGACGTGCCAGCATGTCGTTCTTCCTCAGCATTCCCTCTAGCCGCCGGGCTATTTCGCGCAACGCCCGGTCGCCCATTTTGGCGCCATGCCGGGCAACGATCTCCTGCCGCCCTTGCAGATTGATCAGCAGCAGAGAGCTGGGGGCGCCATGGTCGTTCGCCTGCTGGATCGCACATTGCAGCCGTGTCGCGAATTCAAGCCGCGTCGGCAATCCCGTCAGCCGATTGGAGCCGGCGATAGGATCAATTGGCGGTCTAGCAGGGTACGCCTGGTCCGTCACCGCGAAGTCTCGCGGTTTCCGCTGATCATCCCGCCAGTTCCACGATCCCCTAAAGGAGTAGGCCATCAAGCCGCAAAGCCCACTGCAAAGCCCAATGCATAAATCCCATCAAACGGTTGCATAATAACGGTGAAAATAAAATTCAAAGCCTCGCAAGATCAAGCTTTTCCACCGGTTTTATTATCAAGCCGTTAACAGACCTCTACGATACGGGCGAATCATTCGTAGATATTTCGAGATCGTGTTCTGCTTTTAAGAAACGGCCGGCCGTTGAGCCGAGTGGCGGGACTAAATTTCAGAGAGTGATGAAACCGCCGCCCAGGATCCGCGAGCCGGCATAGAACACTGCGGCCTGCCCAGGCGCTGCCAGGCTGGCATGATCGAGCAGCAGGCAAGCGCCGCCGTCGTTTGCCGTTATTTCAGCCGGTTGCAGCTCTTGCCTGGCACGCAACTTGACCTCCGCCCGGATCGGCCCAAGGGGTTTCTCAATCAGCCAGTTGACGTCCCGCAACGCCACCCGCCGCGCGCCCGATCTGCGCGGACCCACCACGATCCGGCGGCTGGCAGGATCGATTTGCCGCACCACCATGGCCTCCTTATCCTGCAAGGCGGCGCTACCGAGACGCTTGGCCTGGCCGATGGTGTAGCGGGCGATGCCTTGATGCGTGCCCAGGATCGCGCCGGATTCGGAGACGATCTCTCCCGCCTGCAATGCCTCCGGCCGGAATTTTCCCACGATCTCGGCATAGGAGCCGGACGGCACGAAGCAGATATCCTGGCTGTCCGGCTTGATCGCGACGGGCAGTCCCATCCGGGATGCCTCGTTGCGCACAGCGGATTTGGAGGCAAAATCTCCGAGCGGGAAACGGCAATATTCGAGCTGTTCGCGGGTGGTGGCGAAGAGGAACCAGCTCTGGTCGCGCGCCGCATCCACCGCTTGGTGCAGCTCCGCGCCATTGTCCCCATCGATGCGGCGGACATAGTGGCCGGTGGCCAGCGCATCGGCGCCCAGATCGCGGGCCATATTCAACAAATCGCCGAATTTCAGATGCTGGTTGCAGGCAATGCATGGCACCGGGGTCTGGCCGCTGGCATAGGAATCGGCGAAGGCGGAAATCACGCTTGCGCGAAATCTTTGTTCAGAATCAATGACATAATGCGCGATATTCAGCTGGTCGGCGACCCGCTTGGCGTCATGAATATCCTGGCCGGCGCAGCACGCACCCTTGCGGCCGATCGCCGCGCCATGGTCGTAGAGTTGCAGCGTTATGCCGATTACCTCATGGCCAGCCTCGGCCATCAGCCCGGCAACCACCGAGCTATCGACTCCGCCGGACATGGCGACCACGATTTTCATGGCACTATTTTCATTATTTGTTGTAGGCCCGCACCGAGTTGGGGAGTTTCACGGTAAGGCCGTCCAGCGCTTGCGTGATAACGATCTGGCAGCCGAGGCGGGAGGTTTTTTCTAGGCCGAAAGCGAGATCGAGCATGTCTTCCTCATCCTCGCTCGGCTTGGTGAGCTTGGAGAACCATTCCGGATCGACGATGACATGGCAGGTGGAGCAGGCCAGAGAACCCTCGCAGGCGCCTTCGAGATCCACATCGTGCTTGTGGGCGACTTCCAGCACGGAGAGACCCAGCGGCGCTTCCACCTCGCGTCGTGTTCCATCGCGTTCGATAAACGTCATTTTCGGCATGGATTGACCTTCAGAATTCAGGCGGATTCGTGCGCTTGGCTAAACGCTGGGGAACCCAAGCGCAATACACGGTTTACCATGGCCTCGTATGCTGCGGTGAAGGCTGGAACGGCGCCGGGTTCGGTATTCCAGGGCAGCGAGACGCGGATGGCCTGGCCGGCGAGATCATTGAGGCCCATGGCCACCAGCACATGGCTCCGCGCCACCTTGCCCGACGAGCAGGCGGCGCCGGCGGAGACGGCGATTCCGGCCATATCCAACGCGATGAGCTGGGTATCGGCGCGGATGCCGGGATAGGCAAGGCAAAGCGTGTTTGGCAAACGCGGGGCAGATTTGCCGATGACGATGGCTCCGATACGCTCACAAAATACCGCAATTTCATCGTGATAGGTGATGATATTGGGGTTGTACGAGAGGTTGAAAGCCGCCGCCATGCCGGCAATCGCGGGCAAAGATGGCGTGCCGCCGCGCCGGCCAAGTTCCTGACCGCCGCCCTTGATCATGGGGCGCAGGTTTTCCGCATAAGCAGGCGCCAGTACCAAGGCCCCGGCGCCCATTGGGCCAGCCGCCTTGTGGCCGGAGATGGCGAAGGAGGCGGCGCCGAGGGACAGCCAATCCCTTGGCGCGCGTAACGCAGCCTGCACCGCATCAATATGCAATAATGCTTTGTATTTCAAACATAAGGCGGCCGCCGTTTCGATATCGTGCAGCACGCCGGTCTCGTTATTGGCGGCCATCAGGCAGACCAGCGCGCCCGGATGAGCCGCCAGAAGCGATTCCAGAATTTCCGGTTCGACCAGCCCGGAAGCGGTGACGGGGATAGGAATGGCATCCGGGGTGGTGGCGCGGATGGCGTCGTGCTCGGTGGCGCCGATCAGGATTGGCCTGCCGGCGCCGAGCGCATTTATGGCCAGCGCATCGGCTTCCGTGGCGCCGGAGGTAAAGACGATGTCCTGCGGCCTTGCATGGAGGTTTGCGCCGAGCGATTCCCTTGCATCCTCCAGAATCCGCCTCGCCTGCCTGCCGGCGCGGTGGACGGAAGACGGGTTGCCGGTGGCGTTCATCGCGCCGAGCGCCGCGTCCCTCGCCTTGGGGTGCAGAGGCTCGGTCGCGTTAGCGTCGAGATAGAGCATGGCCGTCTATAGGCGCTTCGGGCCGGGTTACGCTACTTTTTGGTAGCCATGGCGGCGCGGCGCAGATGCTTGCTCAGGAAGAGCAGAATCGGCGCGGCGATGAAAATCGAGGAGGACGTGCCAACGACGATGCCAAACAGCATGATCCAGGCAAAACCGGCGAGGGTCGAGCCGCCGAACAGCGCCAATGGCAGCGCCGCCAGAAACACGGTGCCGGAGGTGCCGAGCGTGCGGTTCAGGGTTTCGTTGATGGAAAGGTCGATGAGTTCCCGCAGCTTCATGGTTTTATACTTGCGCAGATTCTCGCGCACCCGGTCATAGACCACCACTTTATCGTTGGTGGAATAACCGATGACGGTGAGGATGGCGGCGATGGTGACAAGGTCGAACTGGATACGCGTGACCACCATGAAGCCGATGGTCTTGGTGGTGTCCAATATCAGGGTGGCGACCGCGCCGACGGCAAACTGCCATTCGAAGCGAAACCAGATATAGGCCAGGATCATCACAAAGCTTAAGCCCAAAGCTTCGAGACCTTGGGTGAAAAGCTGGCTGGAAACCGAGGCGCCGATGGCCTGGGTTTGCAGGATTGTGGCGCCGGGTGCTGCAGAGGCGAGGGCGGTTTCAACCTGCGCGATGGCGGTTTGGGTCTGGGCGGCGTTCTGCCGGGATTCCAGGCTGATCAGCACGCCATGATCCGCCGCCGCGCCGGCGCCGAAGCTTTGCAAGCCGGCATCGCTTGAGCCCGCTTTGGCCAAAGCCGCGCGAAGGGCAGAGAAATTTGCCTTTTGCGGGGTTTCGATTTGCAGCACCACGCCGCCGCGGAAATCCAGGCCCAGATTTAATCCCGGATAAAAGAACAGGATGATCGAAGCGGAAGAGAGCACCGCCGAGACGATGAGCCCGGCAAAGCGGCCGTTCATAAAGCGGATCCGCGTGCCGTCCGGCACGAAGCGGAACATTGGTTTCATCAGGAAATTCATAAAAAACCTTCTATACCGGCAAAGCTGCGGGACGCCGGGAGGTGTACCAGCGCGAGGTGATCAGGCGGACCAGAACCGTCGCGGTGAACAATGTGGTGAGGATGCCGACGCAGATCGTCACCGCGAAGCCGCGAACCGGCGGCGAGCCGAAAATGAACAAAGTGACGTGCGCCAGCAGCGTGGTGACGTTGCTGTCGATGATGGTGCCATAAGCGCGCTTATAGCCGGCTTCCAGTGCTGCCAGCGGCTTGCGCCCGGCTTTCACCTCTTCGCGAACCCGTTCGTTGATCAGCACATTGGCGTCCACCGCCATGCCGAGGGTGAGCAGAATGCCCGCCATGCCCGGCAGTGTCAGCGTGGCGCCCATGAAGGAGAGGGCGCCCAGCATGATGACCAGGTTCGTCACCAGGGCCAAATTCGCGAACCAGCCGAACAGGCCATAAAACGTCGCCATGAAGATCATCACCAGGATGAAGCCGGCAACCAGCGATAACGCACCGGCCTTGATGGCGTCCGCGCCCAGTTCCGGTCCGACGCTCTGTTCCTCGACGATGTTCAGCGGCGCGGGCAGGGCGCCGGCGCGCAGCAGCAAAGCAAGGTCGGTGGCCTGCTGGGCGGTGTAATTGCCGGTGATCTGGCCGGATCCGCCGGTGATCGGTTCGCGGATATTCGGCGCCATGATGATCTTGCCATCCAGGATGATGGCGAAGGGCTTGCCGACATTGGCGGTGGTGACGTCGGAGAATTCCCGCGCGCCCAGAGAATTCAAGGTGAAATTGATCACCCATTGGCCGCTTTGCGGATCGGTTCCGGCCTGGGCGTTTTCCAGATCCGCGCCATCGACCGACACATTCGAGAACACCACCATTTGCTCGCCGGGATTATCCTGCATCGGCAGAATCTCGTCACCCAAAGGCGCCGGCGCGCCCGGCACGGCATTGGTCTCGACCAATTGGAAGGTCATGTGCGCGGTGGTGCCGATCAGCGTGCGGATCCGGTCCGGGTCGGAAATGCCGGGCAGTTGCACGACGATCTGATCGCTGCCTTGCCGGGCGATTTGCGGGTTCAGTACGCCGGAACCGTCGATCCGGCGCTGGATGATGGTGATGGACTGGTCCAGCGCCTGCGACTTGCGGACCGCCAGCGCCTGTTGCGGAAGGGTAAGCGTGACACTGCCGTCAGGGGCGATATTCACCGCGATATTGGGGCCGGAATTATTCGTGCCATAGGTGATGAGCTTGGAGAGTGCTGCCTGCGCTGCGCCGGTATCGCCGGCATTGAGCAGGTGCAGGACCACCTGATGATGCGCCGGATCGGCATGCAGGCCGATATAGCCCAGCCCGGCGCCGTGCATTTGCTGCCTGGTTTCATCGACCAGCGTATTGAGGTCCTGTTGCACCACCGCGTCGAAATCGATCTGCAGCAGCAGGTAGCTGCCGCCTTTCAGGTCCAATCCGAGATGAACCTGCGGCCAGGGGATGGCGGAGGGCAGGAAATTCGGGCGTGGCGCCAGGTTCGGCAGGCTGAGCAAAAGCCCAAGCGCGCAGATCAGCAGAATGCCGAGGGTTTTGGCGCGGGTGAAGTATAGCATAGTGGGCGGCTTGCTCCGGATACATTGCTCTTATTCAGGCGGAAGCGGTATGGAGGCGGCGTTGGCCGCGCGCAACCCCCGGCCCTCCCCCTTGTGGGGAGGGTGGCGCGAAGCGCCGGGTGGGGGGCGATCGAAACGCTGCCGAACGGAGGTCGAGGATACCCATGAGCCGCCTGAATATCGGTTTGATCGGCGCCGGGCATTTTGGCCGCTTCCATGCGTTGAAGCTGGCTGGCGCCACCAGGGCGGTGCTTGCCGGCATCGCCGACCCGGATGCGGAGCGCGCCAAGGCGGTGGCCTGGGAAGCCGGCGCCAAGGTGCTCGGGCTTGCGGAGTTGCTGGCGGCCAGCGATGCGGTGATTATCGCCGCGCCGGCGGATGCGCATTTTGAATTGGCCTCGCTTGCGCTGCGGGAAGGCAAGCATGTGCTGGTGGAAAAGCCGATCGCCGCGACGTTGGATCAGGCCGCCGTTTTGGCGGCGCTGGCGCGGGATTCGGGCAAGGTTCTGCAGGTCGGCCATCTGGAGCGTTTTTCGGCGGCGCATGGCGCGGTGACCGCCCGCATGGGCAAACCGCTTTATATCGACGCCGTGCGGATCGCCCCTTTCAAGCCGCGCGGCACCGATGTTTCGGTGATCCTCGATCTGATGATCCACGACCTCGATCTGATCCTCTCTTTGATCAACGAGCCGATCGACCATGTGGACGCCGTGGGGGCGGCGGTTGCCAGCGCGCATGACGATATCGCCAACGCCCGGATCAAATTCGGCAACGGCGCGGTTGCCACCATCACCGCCAGCCGGATTTCGCTCAAAACCGAGCGCAAGATGCGGATATTCTCGCAAACCGGCTATCTGACGGT
>JAMFRY010000188.1 GCA_026225015.1 Alphaproteobacteria bacterium | reverse complement strand
GCGTATCGGTGAACAGCCAAAGCACCGGCAGGCTGCTCCGCCGCCTTTGCTTTACCGCCCGTCCCCAGGCCATTAACCCTGCATCCATGCCCGCTCTCCCCGATTCCCCATCCATCGCCGCAGCCCTTGGCGTGGTACGCGAGCGAATCGCCGCCGCCGCTCGGGCCGCCGGCCGCAACCCGGATCAAATCACGTTGGTCGCCGTTTCCAAAACGCACCCTGCCTCCGCGATCGCGCAAGCGATCGCCGCCGGCCAGGCGATCTTCGGCGAAAACCGCGTGCAGGAAGCCGAGCAGAAATTCCCCGCTTTGCTCGGCCTCCACCCCGGCACCAAACTCCATCTCATCGGCGGGCTGCAAACCAACAAGGCCGCCGCCGCCGTGCGCCTCGCCCACATGATCGAGACGCTCGACCGCCCGAAACTCGCCGAAGCCATCGCCGATGCCGTGCAAGCCACCGGCAAATCTCCCACCCTGCTGGTCCAGATCAATATCGGCGACGAGCCGCAAAAATCCGGCATCGCCACGGCCGGCGCCGATGCCTTCATCCGCGCGATGCGCAGCCGCTTCGGCGCGGCGTTGCAGGGCCTGATGTGCATCCCGCCCGCCGACCTCGACCCCGCCCCATTTTTCCGGCGTCTGGTCCAGCTCGCTGACACACATGGCTTGCCGGTCCGCTCCATGGGTATGTCGGCAGATTATGAGGCCGCCATCGCCGCAGGCGCCACCCATGTCCGCATCGGCTCCGCAATTTTCGGCGCGCGGGAAGTGCAGGGAAACTAACCGCTATTTGAAATAAACAGTGCGAAGACTCCTATTGCCGCTCAGCGTATTCAAACGGGTTCGCAACCTTGACATCAACGCCCTTGAAATCCCGCACATTGCGCGTCGCCAATGTCAGCCCATGCTCCTTGGCAGTAGCGGCCAACATGATGTCCTCGTATAGCTCCTCCGCCCGGCTTTGCATCAGTTTTGCCCAGAGCCGGAAGATGACATCGGTCATTGGCAAAATATTCGACGTTGCGGCGATTTCATCGGCCCAGCCATCGAGCGCCACCGCCTTGGCCGGGTCCTGGGGCCGGATGCGTTCAATGCTGCGCTGGATTTCCCCCAGGGTAACGGCGGAGATGAACAGGGACGTATCAGGCACCGTTCTTATCCAGGCCAACACGCCGCCATGTGGCTTCGGCTTGCGCAATTCGGAGACAACGTTTGTATCCAGCAGAAACATCAGAATTCCGGCGGCTCGCGCAGCTTCATCTTGAAGCGGGGCGGCGTGTCGAGGTCAAAGCGGGGATATTCGTCCGAGAGCAGCAGCTCCTTAAGGCTCCGGCGTTGCTGCCCCGCTTGCAGGCGCTCCCACTGCCCGATCGGCACCAATACGGCCGTCACCGTGCCGCGCTTCGACACCCATTGCGGCCCCTCGGCCACGCATGTGTCCAACATTTCGGAAAAACGCGCCTTCGCGTCCTGTACCGGCCAAGTTTTCACATCGATCATCCTAAACTAGTCTGATAACTAGTCAGCTCTCTGTGTTTCTGCAAGGCCTGGGGACGATCGCCCTTATTCCGGTTAAATCCAGCCCATTATCCTTGTCCCGGCTCGCACCCCGCTTACCTGCAGTGGCTGGCAAACAACGAAGGGACCGGAAGCATGGCTAAAAAACTTGACCCCGCCGAGCTGAAAAACCTGCCCGCCAAGTGGCAGTTGACGGACGACCATAAGTCCATCCATCAAAGCTATGAATTTAAAACTTTCGTGGAAGCGTTCTCCTTCATGACCCATGTCGCCTTCCTGGCGGAGAAACTGGATCACCATCCGGACTGGTCGAATTCCTATAATAAGGTCGATATCACCCTCACCAGCCACGATGCCGGCGGGTTGACCTCGAAAGATATCGAATTGGCGAAAGCCATCACGGAATTTGTCTGGGTGCCGGGCAAGTGATGGACTGGGTTTGCTCAACCCATCAAAGCGATGGGTAGCGCTGCGCTCACCCATCCTACGATTTTTTGTTACCTGGGCCGGCAAATTAGGTCTTGTGCCCAGGGCTGGGCTTGAATACATCTCCTGACGTTATCCAAGGTTTTTAGCCGGTGCTTCGGGCTGGTTAAATCCGCTGAAAGGGAGCTTTTGCATGAGTAAAGTCATCGGTATCGATCTCGGTACCACCAATTCCTGTGTTGCGATCATGGAGGGCAAGGATGTCCGCGTGATCGAAAATTCGGAGGGCGCGCGCACCACACCCTCCATGGTCGCCTTCAGCGACAGTGGCGAGCGTCTGGTCGGGCAATCCGCCAAGCGGCAGGCGGTTACCAATCCCACCAATACCATTTATGCCGTAAAGCGCCTGATCGGCCGGCGCTTTGAAGACCCGACGGTCGCCAAGGATAAGAGCATGGTGCCGTACCCCATTGTGCGTGGCGATAACGGCGATGCCTGGGTCGAGGCGAAGAGCCAGAAATACTCGCCTTCGCAAATCAGCTCTTTCATTCTCACCAAGATGAAGGAAACCGCCGAGGCGTATCTGGGTGAAACCGTTACCCAGGCGGTGATTACGGTCCCGGCCTATTTTAACGACGCGCAACGCCAGGCCACCAAGGATGCCGGCAAGATCGCCGGGCTGGAAGTGTTGCGGATCATTAACGAGCCGACCGCGGCCGCCCTTGCCTATGGCATGGACAAAAAGAATGCCGGCACCATCGCGGTTTATGATTTGGGCGGCGGCACCTTCGATATTTCCGTGCTTGAGCTGGGCGACGGCGTGTTCGAAGTGAAATCCACCAATGGCGATACCTTCCTGGGCGGCGAGGATTTCGACGCCCGCGTGATCGATTATCTGGCCGATGAGTTCAAGCGCGATCAGGGCATCGACCTTCGGAAGGACAAGCTGGCGCTGCAACGGTTGAAGGAAGCCGCGGAGAAAGCGAAGATCGAGCTTTCCTCCTCGAAGGAAACTGAAATAAACCTGCCCTTCATCACTGCCGACGCCTCCGGGCCGAAGCATCTGGTGCTGAAGCTGACGCGCGCCAAGCTGGAATCGCTGGTCGATGATCTGATCGAGCGCACCCTTGGGCCGTGCCGCGCCGCGCTGAAGGATGCCGGCGTCACCGCCGCGGAAATTCAGGAAGTGATTTTGGTCGGCGGCATGACGCGCATGCCGAAGGTCATCGAATTGGTGAAGAACTTCTTCGGCAAGGACCCGGCCCGCAACGTCAATCCGGATGAAGTCGTCGCCATCGGCGCCGGCATCCAGGGCGCGGTGCTGAAGGGCGATGTGAAGGACGTTCTGCTGCTGGACGTGACCCCGCTTTCGCTCGGCATCGAAACGCTGGGCGGCGTGTTCACCCGGCTGATCGACCGCAACACCACCATCCCCACCAAGAAGAGCCAGACCTTCTCCACGGCGGATGACGGGCAGACGGCGGTGACCATCAAGGTGTTCCAGGGCGAGCGCGAGATGGCGGCCGATAACAAGTTGCTCGGCAATTTCGATCTGACCGGTATTCCCTCCGCGCCGCGCGGCGTGCCGCAGATCGAGGTGACGTTCGATATCGACGCCAACGGCATCGTTTCGGTGCAGGCGAAGGATAAGGCGACCGGCAAGGAGCAGCAAATCCGCATCCAGGCCTCCGGCGGTTTGTCCGATGCCGAGATCGAGCGGATGGTGAAGGAAGCCGAGGAAAACGCCTCGGCGGACAAAGCCAGGCGCGAGGCGGTGGAAGCGCGCAACCAGACCGAGGCGCTGGTCAATCAGGTTGAGAAGACCCTGAAGGAAGCCGGCGACAATGTCTCGGCCGCGGATAAAGGCGATGCCGAAGCTGCGATCGCTGCGGCGAAATCCGCGCTGGAAGGCGGCGATGCCGAGGCGTTGAAGCAGGCTTCCGAGCGTCTGAGCCAGGCGGCGATGAAGGTTGGCGAGGCGATGTACAAGGCGCAGGCCGAGGCGACAGCCCAAGGCGCTGCGGGTGGCGCGGCGGGTGCTTCCCAGCCCGATGCCGGCCCGAATGGCGAGAAGATTGTCGATGCCGAGTTCGAGGAAGTGGACGACAAGAAGAAGTCGGCCTAAATCTTCACCGTTGGTTAACTATGTTGCAATCCCGGGGCCAGTCCCCGGGATTTGTGATTAACCCGGGATGTTGAACCGCCCGAAGCCCAGTTAAGGAAGTTTTTTGCTTCTTTTTTTCAAAAAAGAAGCGCTTTCTTTATTTTAGTTTATTTCTGAAGTTCCAAGGATTTTGAAGTCGGCGATGGCGAAACCAGATTATTATGCGACTCTAGGCGTTCAGCGCGGCGCAACTGCTGAGGAGATGAAAAAGGCCTATCGCAAGCTGGCGATGCAACATCATCCGGACCGCAATCCGGGTGACCACAAATCCGAGGCGAAATTCAAGGAATTGAACGAGGCTTATGACGTCCTGAAGGACGATCAGAAGCGTTCCGCCTATGACCGGTTTGGCCATGCAGCCTTCGAGAATGGCGGACCTTCCGCCGGCGGGGGCGGTTTCGGCTTTGAAGGCGGGCTTGGCGATATTTTCGATCAGATGTTCGGCGGCGGCAGGCGCGGGACCGAGCGGCAGAGCGGCGCCGATATTCGCGCGGCGGTGGAAATCGAGTTGGCCGAAGCGTTTACCGGCACCAAGGCGAATGTGCGCTTTTCCACCCGCCTGAGCTGCGATGCCTGCCATGGCTCCGGCTCGGCGGATAAGAGTGCCTCTGCCGATACCTGCAGCACCTGCGGCGGCGCCGGGCGGGTTCGGGCCCAGCAGGGATTTTTCCTGGTGGAGCGCACCTGCCCAACCTGCGGCGGCTCTGGCCGGATGACTCGCAATCCCTGCCGTGTTTGCGCCGGCGCCGGCACGGTGCCGCGGGAGAAGACGCTGGCGGTGCAGATTCCGGCTGGTGTGGAGGATGGCACGCGCATTCGTCTGTCCGGCGAAGGCGAGGCCGGCGGGCGCGGTGCGGCGCCGGGTGATTTATACGTGCATATCAGCATCCGCCCGCATGGTATTTTCCAGCGCGACGGGGCGAATATTTTCTGCCGTGTGCCGTTGCGCATGACCCAGGCGGCGCTTGGCGGTGAAATTGAGGTCCCGACCATCGACGGCTCGGCGGCCAAGGTAAAAATTCCCGCCGGCACGCAAAGTGGCGAGCAGTTCCGGCTGCGTGCCAAGGGCTTTTCGGTTCTGCGCAGCGTGCAGCGCGGGGATATGTATATTCAGGTCGCGGTGGAAACGCCGCAGAATTTGACTCGGCGCCAGCGTGAATTGCTGGATGAGTTCGAATCCGAGGCAAAGAGCCACGGAACCGGCAGCCCAGAGCATGAAGGCTTCTTTGCCAAGGTGAAGGAATTCTTTGAGGGCAAAGATTAGAATTGCGCGCCGCAGTTGGGCCATAATTTCGCGCAACATTTGCTTTACATGTGGTGACTTATTGTAAGTGTCGCGCCGCGTCTCGTTGCGGGTTGGCAGGCGGTGCGATAGTTGAGACCCCTATTTTTCAGGAGTTCGGTGATGTCTGGTTCAAAGTCGAAAGCCGTTCTGGGTTTGGTGCTGGCGCCGCTACTGGGCTTCTCCGCCTGCACCGTTGCGCCACCCACCGGGCCTTCCATTACTGCGCTTCCCGGTCCCGGTAAAAGCTTTGCGGAGTTCCAGCGCAATGACGTTGAATGCCAGAATTACGCGCAGGCGCGCTTGTCGGGCTCGGCGCAGCAGGCCGCGGCGGCCAGTCAGAACGCCAATGGCACCGCGGTGGTCGGCACGCTGATCGGCGCGGCGGCGGGTGCAGCCTTGGGCTCGCTCGGCGGCAATGTGGGTGCGGGCGCTGCAATCGGCGCGGGGGCTGGATTATTGGGCGGCGCCTCTGTAGCAGGTGGGCAGGCACAGGCGGCGGCGGACTCACTGCAAGGGCGCTATGATACTTTTTATGCGCAATGCATGGTTGGCAATGGAGAGGTTTTACAACAGCCGCCGGCGCCGCCGCCGGTCGTTTATGCCCCGCCACCGCCGGTTTATTACGCACCCTGGTAGCACGCCCGAACAGCCGGAGCATTTCGCCCTAGCGCCTTTTGTTCTCGGCCCTGCGGCGGGAACGCAATTCCGGTTCGCGCCCTCGCCTTCGCGTAAAACCTGGCATCTGGAATGGCTGGCGGCGTTTCTGCTGCACGCCGCCATCTTTGCCTTGGCGCTGATCAGCTTTGTGCCCCAGATGTCTCTCGAGCCGCCCGCGCAGAACGGCGTATCGGTGGTTTTCGAAAATGGCGGCGCCCAGCAAACCACCGCGCCGCCATCGCAATTCAGGGGACCGCCAACGCTCGCCCAGTCGCCACCATCCTCTTCACCGCCCCCGCCGCAAGCCTCGCCGCAGGCGCCGGAGACGAATCTTGAGATTCCGCAAGATCTGTTCTCGCAGATGGAACTGCCGCCGCCGGCTCCACAAACCCAGCAGCAGGCGCAGAATTCGCGGCCGGCGCGGCAACATGTTGTGCCGCATCGACAGTATCAGGTGATGAGCGGCATGTCGCTTGGCAATCAGTCCTCCCAGAACGCGCAGCCGCCTCTGCCGAATGGCTTTCACGGGCTCAATACGCAGCTCAGCCAGTCCGACCTCAATGCCATGGAAGCGCCGGAATTTTCGGTGCAGGGCGAGATCGGCGCGGATTGGATGTCCGGTTTCAATAAATGGGTGAACGCGCATATTTACTACCCGCAAGCCGCGGCGGAACAAAACCAGCAAGGCACGTCCGTGATTCAGTTCACCGTGCATCGCGACGGCCGCGTGACGGGCGTGCATCTGATCTCCAGCGCCGGCTCACCCTTCCTGGACCAGGCCTGGCTCGGCATTTTCCTGCACAACCACGTGCCGCGCTTTCCGCCGGGCACGAAGTCGGACAGCATCGACATCACCGCGTCCCTGCAATACGAGATCGTGCCCTAAACAACCCCTCCCGCTGAAGCCGCCAAGTGGCCCGGCCTTGGCCGATCCACAATCTACCGAGAAATGCAGCGTTCGAGTGTGAGCAGGCCTGCATGATCACTGTTCGTTTTTCTTCAGCGTTGTTCAGGGAGCGTAGTTTCAACGCTATGTCCTCTTACTTCGCCCCAGCATGGCGATGCGGCCAGGAAGCTTTCGGGGTCTTTGGCGTCCAGTTCCCTATTGCGTCCGCCAGATCAGGTTGGCCCGCTTTCTGCGCGGCGGTAACCGCGGTATCCCCATCAGCATCTTTCCGCCGCCTGTCGGCGCCGGCCTTGAGGAGCAGGTAACATCCTTCGTAATCGCCATAAGACGCCGCCGCGATAAGGGGCGTTAAGCCATTAGACGTGTCCAAATTGGGGTCCGCCCCGGCTTTAAGCAAAGCGGCGAGCACCGGCAGTACAGGATCGCCGAGTAGCGGCGTTATATCCCGGTAGGTAACGTTCGAGTTAAGCGTGGAATCTATTTCCTGGGCGTTGGGATTGGCGCCGGCGCGCAGCAGGGATTGTACGATCTCCAGATTGCCCCGTTCGGCAGCCCATCTGATCGGCGCGCTGTTTGTCGTTTCCTCATCTCCGCCGTATTCGTAATAGGAGCCTTGATTGACCTTTGCACCCGCCTGGATCAGCAGGTCGGTTATCTCCGGGGATGCGCAGCTTGCTGCCGTGATCAACGGGGTCATGAGGCTATCTTCCGCATCCAAGTTCGGATCGGCCCCTTGACGAAGTAACTCACGGACTTGCCTGGAATTGTTGTTCGCCACGGCCATCAAGAGCAGCATGCTCCGAAACAGGTGCAAGCCGACCTGAGGCCAGGTGTCGATAAGAATTTGAGGATCAGCTCCTCCCCATATATCTGCATAGGCAGAGTTACGGTCGGCCTTCCTGATATCGTCCCTAACCATGTCGTTTGCCCCAGGCGGAGCCGGGGTGTTGTCATTCGTAAAAACGCCATGGCTGTCATAACCCCCTCCAATGGCTTTACAATCCGCAAGATCCTGGGCGCAGGCGGTGGAGGAAATACAAGTCAACAGGATCAACAAGGTTCCGAATAGCGCCCCAGCTACTTGCCCAGACTGCCACCGCATCAGCTAGTTTCCCGTTGCCTTGTTATACTTTGACACAAATTGTTCCACTGTTATGCGTGGCGGATCCTTCCAAGGGTTTCCAGGCAGGGAAGCCCACACCAACGCAGCGCGAGCGATAGCTCCGGAGATATCTCCCTTATATATCAAGGTGATAGCCCCCTTGTCGATCAAAGCGCGGGTGGCAATCAGGTCTTGCGTATGTGGACTGAAATCCGTCAGCCCCAGTTCCCTTTTGCCATATTGTATCCAAGTGTCACGAGTAATTTGATACTTGCCAGCTGCCGAATAGTGCGTTCCTTTTATTATCCTATCGGCAGGATGGGTTGAGTAATCCGAAAACGTCGATCCGCGGTAAAGCGTGTTGAAATCATGCCCGCCCTCGGCGAACGAAATGATTTCCAGGAATGCTTTCACCCGGGGATCTGCGAAGTCCTTTTCAGCTGCCGCCTGCCGCGCCAAATCCTCGAAATGGGCGGGGGTGGACCTAGCTTTGACCAACCGCAGGTCGCCATTCTCCAAGCCGCGTGAAACGCCAAGCCGGGTGCCGATGGCGCCATGGAAGGCGCAGGATACCGGGTCGTCATGCCTGGGCTCGTCCCTATTCATGTTGATCTTCAAATGTTCCGTGCAATAAGGGCATTTGACCCTCTGCCCAAGCCCGGCCTCGAAAGCGTAGTCTGTTTTGAACATCGTTTTGTCCTGTTATTATTATTAACAGAAGACTGTTATATTATCATCTAGGGGCTGCGAAAGGTTTCGTTCAGGAAATTCGCGATTTCCCCGCGTTCTCGCGATTTGGCGCAAACGGCCCCCTGCGTGGGTTGTTTGAGTCGATCATGTTGATCCGCAGGGCGCTTATGCATCCTTACGAGCTACGACGAGCGGCATGGGATGTTCTTTGTTTGCTCTTCTTTGGCGTCGTTTAGCGTGCTTTCAACGCTATACCCTCTACAAAACCCTGATTTCATCCCCCGGCTTGATCTCTCCGCCTGTGAGAACCTCGGCGAATATGCCCAGATCGACATGGCCGAAATGTTCCCGCAATTCCTGCACCGGGTTGGCATCCCGCACGGCGGTATCGGGATTGACCGCGGTTGCCATGCAGCGGTCGATCCGCTCCTGCACGATCAGGGTGGTCTTCCCGATCGCCAGCGTGCGGCCCAGCCAGCCGAACTCGGCCCAGGGTTCGATATCCTCGATATAGATGTTCGCGCGGAACCGCCTCTTGTCGCGCTTGTCTCCCACTGCCTGCTCCAGCGCGCCCAGCGAGCCCAAACCGATCAGGCTGATGACCTGCGTACGATGGTCGCAAAAACTGTGATTCGCGACATGGTAGAAACGTGGCGCGCGATTTTCCGCACCGTAGCGCGCTTCCCGGCCAAGATAGGCGGTGAAGAACGTGGTAAGGCTGGCCTGGCCCTCTTGCGTCATCGGGTTGGCGGCGAGCGTTTCGCCCTCCGGCGTGGTGACGGAAAATATCTGCGCCGCGTTGTCGAGTTTGGTTTTTAGCCCGGCGATGGCGGTATTGCGCACCAGGCACATGAAGTTGGTTTTCGGAATCCAGGCAGGGTTGTTGGGATCGAAGTTGGCATCGCCTTGCGCCAGTGCGAAGGCGCGATCCCAGGGAATGCAGCGGCCGGGCGTGAGTTGGGTGTGGTCCAGGCGCTCCGGAGTCAGGCCTTTGACGGGGTAGCGGTATAAGGATTCGACTTGCATAAACACCTCTTGAGGCAAATCATGGCGTTACCCATATCGCTTTGGCAAGCTGCCGTTGCCTTTTAGGGACGGTGGATTCGGTTGCCTTGATCGAAGGGACAAAGGGGTGCAGAAATATGGATTTTGAGAAACTGACGGAACGGGCGAGGGGCTTCGTTCAGGCAGCGCAGACGATCGCGGTGCGCGAATATAACCAGACCATCACGCCGGAGCATCTGCTGAAGGCGCTGCTGGACGATGAGGAGGGTGCCGCCAGCGGCCTGATCCGCGCCGCCGGAGGTGACCCAGCGGCGGCAAAACTGGCGGTGGATACGGCCGTTTCGCGCATCCCCAAAGTGCAGGGCTCGGGCGCCGGCCAGCCCGCCGTCACGCCGGACCTGGTTCGCGTACTGGACGCGGCACAGACGCAGGCCGCCAAGGCCGGCGACCAGTTCACCGCGCAGGATCGCCTGTTGGTGGCGCTCGCCGCCTCCGACACCCCGGCCGGCCGCGCCCTGAAGGAAGCGGGCGCCACCGCGCAGGCGCTGGAAAAAGCGGTGAGCGATGTTCGCAAGGGCCGCAAGGTGGATAGCGCCACGGCCGAGCAGCAATTCGACGCGCTGAACAAATACGCCCGCGACGTGACCCAACTGGCGCGGGACCAGAAACTCGACCCGGTGATCGGCCGCGACGAGGAAATCCGCCGCACCATCCAGGTGCTGGCGCGGCGCACCAAGAACAACCCGGTTCTTATAGGCGAACCTGGCGTTGGCAAAACCGCCATTGTCGAGGGCCTGGCCCTGCGTATCGTTAATGGCGACGTGCCGGAATCATTGCGCAACAAGCGCGTGCTGGCGCTCGACCTCGGCGCCCTGGTCGCCGGCGCGAAATTCCGCGGCGAGTTCGAGGAACGCCTGAAGGCTGTGCTGAAGGAAATCGAAACCGCGCAAGGCGAAGTGATCCTGTTCATCGACGAGATGCACACCCTCGTCGGCGCCGGCAAGGCCGATGGCGCGATGGATGCCTCCAACCTGTTGAAGCCGGAACTGGCCCGCGGCGCGCTGCATTGCGTCGGCGCCACCACGCTGGATGAATATCGCAAGCATGTTGAAAAAGACGCGGCCTTGGCGCGCCGCTTCCAGCCGGTGTTCGTCGGTGAGCCGACGGTCGAGGACACCGTCTCCATTCTCCGTGGACTGAAGGAAAAGTACGAGGTGCACCATGGCGTGCGTATTTCCGACAGCGCCATCGTCGCCGCCGCCACCCTCT
>JAMFRY010000187.1 GCA_026225015.1 Alphaproteobacteria bacterium | reverse complement strand
CAGCTCGGGATTGGCCAGCAGCCGCTCGCCATTGCGCCGGTCGATCTCGCGGTGCTCGTCCGCCCGTTCGGCATCCTCGCCCCGCACAGCGCGCCGGGCGCCGGCGGGGCCGATCTTGTTTTGCGGTTCGAGATCGATGCCGCGTGCCGCGTTCGTGCGGTGATCGATCCGCGCATCGATGCCGATTTCGGCAAGCCGCGCATTGGCCATCTCGGCCCAACGCGTGCGCCAGCCGGCCATCAGTGCCCGGTCGTTCCAGCTTCGCTCCTTCAGCCCGAACACCGCCTCCTCCGGATGCCCGGCCGCGCCCGGCACGACCCGGCGCAGACTCAGCATGACATGCGCATGCGGCTGCGCCTCGCCGTTCTTCGTCCGGCCCACATGAAAATTCAGATCGGCGACCATGCCACGGGCCACGAACTGCTCGCGCACAAAATCCCGGGCCAGCGCAATCGCCTCCGCCTGGCTCAGCTCGCGCGGCAGGGAAAATTCAATCTCGCGGGCGAGCTGCTTGTCCCGGCGCCGTTTCCGCCAGTCGGCCTCCGGATCGTAATTGATCGGAACTCTGCGCGAGTCGTCCGCGGCCGGATCGAGCGCCGCAACCTCGTTCCATAGCGTCTTGCGGTCCAGCCAACGGCTGGGCGCCCCCTCAGGCAGCAAAATCTCCGAATAAATGACGCCGGTTTTGCCAAGATAGTTGAATGTCCGGCCCAGCTCGGCGTCATGCAGCGCCTCGCCTGCCCGGTAGGCCGCCGCGGCAATCACGCCGCGTCCCGTCCGCCGTCCAATGATTTTGACCTGAAAGTGGTAGATCGCCATCGTTCCGCCTGCCATCAGCGCTTCTCCCTAATTTATGCACAAGCCGAACAGCTGCGCAAGCAGTTGTATAAGCGCGCATTTCACTGACCCGCTGCGCTTCGCTCCGCAGGTCAAATGACGCGTTTCTCTGGGGGCTCCGGCGATCTGGCGCCGGCCAAACCGATGTTTCGGGCAATCGGCGGGGCCGTTTCAGGCGGCGCGCCAAGCACAACGAAATGCGAATCAAAACCAAAAATTTTTTTCGGCCATTCGCAAAACCATCGGCTCCATTCGCTTCGGGTCCGGAGACGGTCTCCTGGCCATCAACGGAGAAGTTCTATGAAACGCAAGCCGACAGACTACACCACGCAAATGCTGGACACCGCGGAACGGCAGCGCCAGCTGAAAGCCCAGGAGCAGGACGAAAAGAAGCGCGAGGAAGCCATTCTCATGCGCCAGGCCCAAAGCCTTGGCCAGGCTGTCCTCGCGGTCTTCGAGTCCGGCATAACCGTCGACAGGCTCACTGGGCTCTTGCACGAAAACCTCGAACGCCAGCAGGCCAACCCCGCGCTGGAAAAGGAGTGGGACGCCCGCGGCGAGGCCTTCTTTCGGCCCGCCACCCAGCGCAAGCCAGCGGCCGAAACCAAACGGGCAACCGGAAACGGGCATGCCGGAAACGGACACGACGCGCATGAAGACGCCGAGCATGGGCTGTCTCCAGGTGGACCCCCTGCTCCACCGCCACCTGCTCGGACGCCGGCTCCGCGAGGAACTCCGGATCTGCTCAACGGGCTTGCGCCGAATCAAACAGGCCAGAGCACGCCGGCGGAAGGAGGCAGCGATGAGCACCACCCGTGAATGGCAAAAAATCCGGCGGGAGCGAACCCACCGGCTGATCGAACTCGGCAGCCTCATCGGGATGGCGGGGATCGATAAATTGCTGGAGGACGATCGGGCCTGCCTGCTCGGCGGTTTCTACAATCTATGTGACCAGCTGGCGGCCGATGCCGATCCGCCAGCCGCGATCGTGAAACTGCGCTGGCGCCGCCGGGGCCTGCGGGCCTTCGACGAAGCCGACGCTAAAAAAGCGGGCAACCGGAAGAAAGGATGATCCCGCTTCGGTCTGACCGGAGAAAGGCGGGCATCCGGAAAGGGTGCCCGCTCCTTTTTGCTTAGGCCTGGCCCTCTGGCTTTTGCGTGATGGCGTTCTTCAGCTCCTGCAGCGTCACCGTATTCGTGCTGATCACCGCCACCAGCTGCTCGAGAACATCGTGCAATTTCTCCCCCTCCTCGTCTGGCTGCCGCAGCATAGCGGCGACTTCCTGAAGCAATTTAAAAATGTGCAGTTGGCCGTCAAGAAGGTTCTTCTGCTCCACCTCCAGCAGCTGCAGGCGTTTGTCCAACTCGTTGTCCATCGAATTCCTCACGTGGTTGCCGGCCGAGCCTGGCACGGTCTTTTGCGAATGGCGCTTCGAATCGATCCCTTTTTTTCATGAATTTACCTCGGCAAAGCGCTGAAAGCACGGCGTGTTCACGCTGCTTTCGTTCGTGCAAAGCATCCGGAAAAGCCTGTGTTCACATCAAGTTCGTTGCGTGAACACGCACGCACTCGGGCCGTGGTCACGCGCTCAAAAAACTGAAACGCAGCGCGAAGCACGGCATCGCCCGGACAGATAAAGAAGGTTTTGCCGGTCGTACCGGTGAAAGCGCTTTTTTTAATCCATTCGCAAAACCACCGGGCAGCCTGGGACCATCAGCAACGGCTCAGGAGCTTCCATGTCCGCCTCACGTCCCAATCAGCACCCCAATCGCGAAAGCTGGCTTGCCGATGTCGCATCCCGGCTACGGCCAGCTTTCGCCCAGCTCGGCGTGCCCCTGCCCGGCCAGATGCGCTTCGGCATCGGTTTTCCGTCACCAGGAAGGCGCGCGAAAGCCACCGGCGAATGCTGGGACAAAACCGCCAGCGCCGATGGCACGTTCGAAATTCTCGTCCGGCCCGATCTGCCGGAGATGGCGGGCACGATCGCTTTGCCCGT
>JAMFRY010000186.1 GCA_026225015.1 Alphaproteobacteria bacterium | reverse complement strand
ATCCAGCCAATCGCCAACGCGATGGCCACGATCGGAATCGCCGCGATCGTGAACGTGCCATCCGGATAATCGAAGGCGGTCAGCACCAGCACGGCCAGCAAAAAGCCCAAAGTGAGCCAGGCGGAGAACGGCGCGAACGGCATCCTGAACGAAACCGGCGGAACGACGCCCCGATTAATCGCGCGGCGCAGCATCATCTGGCAGACAACGATAAACGCCCAGGTGCTGACAATGCCCAGGGAGGCGATATTCAGCACGATTTCAAAAACCTGAGAGGGCAGGACATAGTTCAGCACCACCCCGATCGCATAGATCACCAGTGTGACGATGATGCCGCCATAGGGCACCTTTGCTTCGTTCATCTTTGCAACGAATGGCGGCGCCGAACCTCCCATCGCCAGCGAGCGCAACACCCGCCCGGTGGAATACAGGCCGGAATTAAGGCTGGAGAGTGCGGCCGTAAGCACCACGATGTTCATCACCGTGCCGATCCCCGGCACGCCGAGCGCGCCAAAGAATGTCACGAACGGGCTGGTGCCGGCTTTATACGCCGTCCACGGCATCAGCAGCACCAGCAGCACCACCGATCCAACATAGAACAACCCGATCCGATACATCACGCCATTGATCGCCCGCGGCAGAACCTTGCGCGGGTCCTTGGTCTCCCCGGCGGCGATGCCGATCAGTTCGATGCCGGCATAGGCGAACACCACGCCCTGCACGATGATCACCGCGGGCAATACGCCATGCGGAAAGATGCCGCCATTCTCCGCGATGAGATGCAGCCCTGGCACCTGGCCCGCGACAGGGTGTCCGCTGACCAGAATCACCACGCCGATGATCAGAAACAGAATCAACGCGCCGACCTTTATCAGCGCGAACCAGAACTCCATTTCACCGAACCATTTCACCGCGACCATGTTCATGCTGCCGACGATCACCATGGCGATCAGCGCGAACACCCATTGCGGAACATCCGCGAACGTTCCCCAGTAATGCATGTAGAGTGCTACCGCCTGCAATCCACGATGCCGGTCATCGCCCAGTTGAGATAATACATCCAGCCGGCGACAAAGGAGCCGCGCTCGCCCAGGAATTCCCGGGCGTAGGAGACGAAACTTCCCGAGCTGGGCCGGTGCATCGCAAGCTCGCCCAAGGCCCGCAGAATAAGAAAGGAGAACAGCCCGCAAACCAGATACACCACGGCTAGCGCCGGCCCAGCATGTTGCAACCTGCCGCCGGCGCCCAGAAACAGCCCGGTGCCGATCGCCCCGCCAATGGCGATCATCTGCACCTGGCGGGGTTTCAGGCCATGCGCGTAACCCGATTCGTGAGATTCCAGCCAGGCATTTTTCTCGGCATGTTGTTCGGCCGCTGCCGCCGACGGGGTCGATACAAACGTGTCTGGCATGGTTTTCTCCTTATGCTGCGTTGGCCTCTAAAATTGCCCTTCTAAAATTGGCAGTATTGCAATGCGTTCACCCTTCAAAATTATCGGCGACCAGCCGGTCCAGCAGCCGCACGCCAAAGGCGGTCGCGCCTTTCGGCGTCGTCGGCCCATCCTTGGAAGTCCATGCCACGCCGGCAATATCCAGATGCGCCCAGGGTTTGCCGTTCACGAATCGCTGCAAGAACTGCGCGGCGGTAATCGAACCCGCGCCCTTTCCACTACCTATATTCTGCACATCCGCGATTGGCGAATTTAAATTTTTGTCATAACTCTCCCCCACCGGCACCAATGGCATCCGCCACAGATTTTCGCCGGTCGCTTTGCCTGCCGCCAGAAGTTTCTCCGACAGGCCGTCATCATTGCTGAACAACCCGGCATGTTCCTGGCCGAGACTTACGATGATCGCGCCGGTCAGAGTCGCCAGGTCCACCATGTATTTCGGAGCAAAACGTTCCTGCGCGTAATACAGCACATCCGCCAGGACGAGTCTTCCTTCCGCATCCGTATTCAAAATTTCGATGGTCTGGCCTGAATAGGATTTAACCACATCGCCCGGCCGCGTGGCGGTGCCGGAAGGCATGTTCTCGACCAGGCCGATCAGCCCCACCGCATCCACTTTGGCACCGCGTCCGGCCAGGGCGGCCATCAACCCGGTCACGGTTCCGGCGCCGGCCATGTCCCATTTCATGTCTTCCATGCCGGCAGCGGGTTTTATTGAAATGCCGCCGGTATCGAAGGTGACACCCTTGCCGATAAAGGCGATTGGCTCTTTCAGTTTCCTGCCCTTCTTGCCGTTCGGGCTGGGTCCGGAGGCGCCGAACCATTGCATCACCACCAGGCGGGCTTCCCGCGCACTGCCCTGGCTGACACTCAGCATCGAGCCGAAGCCGAGCTTCTCCAGAGCCTTCTTATCGAAAATCTCGACCTTCAGCCCAAGCTTCTTCAGCGCCTCGGTCCTGATGGCAAATTCCTCCGGATACAGAACGTTGGCCGGCTCCGTCACCAGATTGCGGGTAAGTTCCACGCCGTCGGCGACCGCCGCCAGTTTCGCGTAGTCCGCAGTCGCCAGACCTGCGTCCTTCAAGATGATCTTCAGCGCCGATAATTTCGGCTTTTCGTCCTCTTTCTGCGTCGTCCGGTATTTGTCGAAGGTATAGGCGCGCAGGCGCGCACCCAGCCCGATATGCGCGGCGAGAGCCGCATCCAGCGTATCCGCCAGGATCACCGCCGATTCTTCTTTCACCAGAGCAAGCTGGGCCGACCCACCAAATTCTTCGGCAGATCGCGGGTTCAGCGCATCTTTCTTGCCCAGTCCCAGCACCAGCACCCGCTTCAGCCCGGCGCCCGGCCCTGGGAGGTTGACCGACTGGCCCTTCTTGCCGGTGAAATCGGCCGCTTTCAGCGCCTGCGCCAGCCTTCCATCCAGGGCCTTATCCAGCCCCGCCGCCAGCCCCGCCAATTCTGCGTCTTCCGTCAGCGGCACCACCACTACGCCGCTTTTGGGCAAAACTGCCTTGGCAAACGCGATATCCAGCATTCAACTCTCCCGAAATATGTCTGTTCGATTACCATAACAGCGCCGCCGCACTTGGCGAGGGCGTGCGTTTGCGCCTAACTTCCTGAATTTATGGACGACACCGCGTATGTCGAACTCGCCGTAGGCTTGGCCGCCAAGGCCGCGGCGGAAATTCTGAAGATTCGCGATGCCGGGTTCCGCGTGCGGAGCAAGGACGATCAGACCCCGGTCACGCTGGCCGACATGAATGCCGAGCGGATTATTACCCAGGGCTTGCGGGAAGCCACGCCCCATCTTCCGGTGATCGCCGAGGAAGAAGTCGCCGCCGGCAAGGTGACAATGCCCGGCGATGAATACTGGCTGGTCGACCCGCTGGACGGGACCCGCGGTTTTGCCGATGGCGGCAGCGATTTTACCGTGAATATCGGCCTTATACGCCGGGGCCGCGCCGTGCTTGGCGCCGTCGCCTGTCCGCTCACGCATGAGATTTTCTACGGTATGATCGGCGCCGGGGCCTGGAAGCGAACGCCAGCCGGCGCTTCTCCCATCCATACCCGCGAGCCGCCGGCCGCCGGCCTGGCCGTGATGGCTTCGCGCCACTACCAGCACGATCCGAAACTGGCCGAGTTCCTGGCGGCCTATAAGATCGCTTCGCTCACCAATATCGGCTCCGCGGAAAAGTTCTGCAGGCTTGCCGAGGGGACCGCGGATTTCTATCCCCGTCTTGGCCCAACGATGGAATGGGACACCGCCGCCCCGCAGGCGGTGCTGGAAGCTGCCGGCGGCAGTACCCGCACCTTCGAGGGAAAAACCCTTGCCTACGGCAAGCCCGGCTTCGAAAACCCACCCTTCCTGTGCCATGGGCGAATCCCCGACGCTTGACCGAAGCGCCACTCTCTGCCCGAATTCAGCCATGACAGAACCCAATCCCCTGCTTGCACCCTGGTCCACACCGTTTGGTCTGCCGCCCTTCGACCGAATCCTTCCAGAACATTTTCCCGCCGCCTTTGAACAGGCGATGGCCGAGCATCTGGCCGAGATGGCGGTAATTGCAGATAATCCGGAAGCGGTGAGTTTTGCCAATACCATCGAAGCGCAGGAGCGCAGCGGCCGAAGCCTTAGGCGCGTTTCCGCCGTATTTTTCAATCTGGCGGCCAGCCTGGGCGGCGAGGCACTCGAGCGGTTGGATACTGCGGTTTCACCGCTTCTCGCCCGGCACTGGACGCAAATAGCCTTGAATCCTGTGTTGTTTCAGCGCGTTTCCGCCCTGTTCGCGCAGCGCGATTCCTTGAACCTGGCCGAGGACCAGTCGCGCCTGTTGCAGCGGAAATATTTGAACCTGGTGCGAAGCGGGGCGAAGCTGGAGCCGGCGGCCAAGGCGCGGATGGCGGAAATCCTGGAACGCCTCGCCGTGCTGCAGACAAAGTTCGGCCAGAACGTGCTCCACGATGAGCGGGAATGGACGTTGCCGCTTGGCGAGACCGATCTCGATGGCCTGCCTGGTTTCGTCGTCGAGGGCGCTGCCCAGGCGGCCGCGGAGCGGGGGATGCAAGGCTACGTGATCACGTTGTCGCGATCGCTCATCGAGCCATTCCTGTCGTTTTCCAAACGGCGTGACCTGCGGCAGCTTGTCCATGCCGCCTGGATCGCGCGCGGGGCCCATGAAGGGGCGCATGACAACCGGGGGCTCATTCCCGAAATCCTGGCGTTGCGGGCAGAGCGCGCGCGGCTGCTGGGCT
>JAMFRY010000185.1 GCA_026225015.1 Alphaproteobacteria bacterium | reverse complement strand
GCGCACGACGTTGTCGGCCGAGGCATCCGGTCCGATCAGCGCCAGCACGCGCTCGCTCGCCGGCCAGGGGCCGGGGATCGCCTGCGCCCGCATATAGGTGGTAACGTCCTTGTCCACCCGCTGGGCGACCCGGCGCAGCGCCATCTCGCGCAGCGCGCCGAGATTGCCTTCGCGAAAAAACCCGCCCAAAGCGCGGCTGGCGACATCCTGGCGGTAGATCTTGCCCTCAGTGAGCCGGCCGCGCAATTCCGCCGGCGGCAGGTCGATGAGTTCGATTTCATCGGCCAGATCGAGCACCGTATCCGGGATGGTCTCTGCTACCCGCACGCCGGTGATGCGGGCGACCTGGTCGTTCAGGCTTTCCAGGTGCTGGATGTTGAGCGTGGTCCATACATCGATGCCGGCATCGAGCAATTCCCGCACATCCTGCCAGCGCTTGGCATGGCGCAGCCCAGGCGCGTTGGTATGGGCGAGCTCATCGACCAGCAGCAAAGCCGGTTTGCGGGCCAAAGCGGCATCGAGGTCGAATTCTTCCAAGACCTGGCCGCGATACGGAATTTTCAGCCGCGCCAGCAGCTGCAGTTCGCCGATTTCCTCGATGGTGCCGGCGCGGCCGTGGGTTTCGATCAGCCCCGCCACCACGTCCACGCCGGCTTCGCGCTTATGGTTGGCGGCGGCCAGCATCTCCCAGGTCTTGCCGACGCCCGGCGCGGCGCCGAGAAAAATCTTCAAATGCCCGTGCGTATCCCGATTCAGATTCGCCAGAAGCGCGTCGGGGTCAGGGCGGAAATCGCGGTTCATTTCGCGGGAGCTTACTGCAAGGCCGGAATTTTATACAGGTGCAGGGCGTCGCCCTCTGAACCGCTATTCTCTGCGGGCGGTGAAATCGCCGTTGCGGCCGGCGGCGGTGGCGGTTCCGCTCAATCCCCCACCATCCAGCGTGCCTTTATAGATCACCTGGAAATCGAGAAACATGTAATGCGTCGGATAGCTCCAGGTGACCTGGTTGCCCGTAACCGCGCCTTGGTTCAGCGTAAAGACCTTGCCCACGATTTTCGGATCGCCATCCGGCGAACCGACACAGGTGCCCCCGAAGCCCGCGCCTTGAGGCAGGAAATGGCAGTCCAGCACGAAAGCTACGCCGGCGAGCTTGCCTTGCACGCGCCAAAGACCGAACACATCGGCCATCGCCGGTGACGCCAGCAGCAAGGCAGACAGCAGAGTCAGGCTGGAGAGATAGATTTTCATGCGCCGAACTCCTTGCATATTGCGGTCCTGTATAACCGATATGGCAAACCGGAAAACCCCGGCTCAATGGAAACCAAATGAAGAAAACTCGGAAAAGCTGGATGCGCATGGCCTTGGCACTGGCTGCGCTGGCGCCGCAAGCGGCGATTGCCAGCACTCCCAGCCCGGCCGGCAACTGGCTGCGCGCCAATGGCACGGTTCGCGTTGCCGTAACCCAATGTGGGACCAATTTCTGCGCCGTGAATACCTGGGTGAAAAATCCGCTTGGCAAGGAGAAGATCGGCGATAAGCTCGTTTTGACCGTGAAGCCGGTCTCAAACAACGCGTATCAGGGCCGGGTCTATGACGAGCGGCGGCACTTGACGTATCGCATGACGATCACCTTCCAGGGCAATACCATGAAAACCAGTGGCTGCGTGCTGTTCGGCATTATTTGTAAAAGTACGAGTTGGAGCCGAATCAATTAAGCCGACTGCGGCGCTGTGTTGCGGCCGGGTTTCTTTGGCGCGATAACACGAAATGCGGATAGCTCAGGCGGGCGACCAGCACCTTGAGCCCTGGACGCAGCTGCGGAGCCAATTATGGCCGAATGGCGCGATCGAGGTTCATCGTGAAGACTTGAAACGGCTGTTTCTATCCGGAAACGGTGATGCGATTGCATTCCTTGCCTTCAATGATGCGGGCGGGATCATAGGTTTTGCGGAAGCCACATTGCGGCACGATTTCGTCAATGGATGCGATAGCAGTCCAGTTTTGTTTCTCGAAGGAATCTATATTCGGCCGCAAGAGCGGCGAAAGGGCGTTGGGCGATTGTTATGTGCCGCCGTGGCAGCCTGGGGAAGGGCGCAAGGCTGTACGGAGTTCGGCTCGGACGCGCTGCTGGAGAACGTGGAGAGTCAGGCGTTTCACCTGGCGCTGGGCTTTGGAGAAAGCGAAAGGGTCGTGTTTTTCCGGAAGGTTTTGTAGGGATGGCAACGCCCGCCGCACGAAAAAAACTGCGCTTTCTACCTAATGTTTTCTGAATGTGAGGTTATAGCGTTTATCTCCAAGCATCGGATGCGTGCCAGGTTTCAGCGGCGCGATGCCGTGGAAATTCAGCCGTGATGGGCCGCCCCAGATAACGGCGTCGCCGTGGTGCAGAGCCAGCCGAAGCGGCCGTGCATTGCGGGTCTCGTTGCCCCAGAGGAAGGTTGCGGAGAGGCCCAAGGAAATGGAAACCACTGGCGCATCCGGCGGCTTTTCCTGGCGGTCCTGGTGCAGGGACATGCGTGCACCGGGCAAATAGCGGTTGATCAGGCAGGCATCGGGCATGAAACCCGCATAGCCGGCGGCAGCGGCGGCACGGTTTGCGAGGTTGGTGAAAATTTCCGGCATTGCGGGCCAGGTTTTTTGGCTCAACGGGTCGATCGCGGAATAGCGGTAGCCGGCGCGATCGCTGATCCAGCCCGCCGCGCCGCAATTGGTGATCGCCACCGACATGGTTAAGCCGCCAGGGGTGACCATCTGCCGGAATGGCGCGGCGGCGGCGATGGCCTCAATCGCGGCGATCAGATCGGTTTCTTCGGTCTGCGCGAAATCGCGGAGCAACATCGCGCCGGCGGCGAAGCTGAGTTCCGGTGGTTCAAACAGGCTGTGCTGCATGTGGGCGCTCAGGCCGGGGCGGAAGCGCTTAATGCCGCCAGCGCCTCTTGGGTGTCGAAATCGCGCAGGATCGCATCGCTTTCGAGTGGAACTTCCGCGATGAAATCGGCGAAAAGATGCATGAGCTGCCGCGCGCCGGAATCACCGGAGAGGTTTGAAAATTCGGGAAAGAAGCGTTGTCCCCAAAGCACCGGATTGCCGCGCTGGCCATCGTGTACGGGGATGATGATCTCTCGGCCCGCATCCGTATCATAGGCGGCGAGCAGTTTTTGCAGAATATCCGGCCCGACCAGCGGCATGTCCCCCAGGCAGATGATGGCGCCGGCGATTTCGGCTGAAATTGCGGAAATACCGGCTTTTAGGCTGGCGGAGAGCCCCTGCGCGTGATCGGCGGCGTGCAGGAAGCGGACCGGCTTGCCGGCCAGCGCATTGCGAATATCACTGTCCTGATGGCCGGTAACGACGATAACCGGACGTACCCCGCTTGCCAGCACGTTATCGACCGTATGTGCGATCATGCTACGCCCATCCGGCATCACCGCCAGGAGCTTGTTGGTATTGCCCATGCGCGCTGAGCGTCCGGCGGCCAGAACCAAAGCGGCGATGCGCGGTGGCGATTTTGGCGCAGCACCAATTCCCGGCGCTATTTTCGCATTGCGCGGGGCCGGGCGGGAGTCGATTTCCTTCAGCAAACCGCCGGCGCCCATCCCGGCGATTTCCGCGGCGCCCAAATTCTCGCCGGCAAAAAGCCGGTCGAGCACCCAGTCGATCCCGTTTAGCGCCGGACTGCGGGCGCAGCCCGGCAGCACGATGGCCGGCCGGCCCGCGACCTGGCCGAAGCAGATAAGATTGCCGGGATCGACCGGCATGCCGAAATGCGAAATCGTGCCGCCTGCCTGCACGATGCCGGCGGGTGCAGTATCCAGCCGGTCGGTGACGGCAGAGGCGCCGGAGATCAGGATCAATTCGGCGCCACCGTCCAGCAATTGCCGGATGCTCAAGGCAATACGGGCGGCGTCATGCGGGATTGTCAGATGGGGCAGCAGCGTGCCGCCATGGTCTACGATGCGCGCTCGCGTGGCCTCGACCGTGTTGGCAATGGTGCTCTCTTTTAGGTGCGGCAATTGCGTGAGCACCAGGCCGGCGCGTAACGGCCGGAAAGCTTTGAGCGCCAGCGCAAATCCATCTTCTCCAAGCAGCGCTTCGATCTTTGACAAGCTTCTGCCAGATACCGCGAACGGAATGATCTTCAAGGTGGCGACCATGTCGTCTCGTTTCACGGCGCTGCAATCGGGCAGCGTGGCAAGGGCGATGGCTTCGTCGATCAGGTTGAGCCGGGTGATGACTCCGGTATCGATGCGCAGCAGGCCATTCGCGGTGGCGAACAGATTGACCCGGCCATGGACATCCACCGAACGGCGCAGACCGGGACTGACCAGTAGTTCACCCAGAGCGGATGCAGCCTCCCCCTCCGGCAGCTCGCCCGGCTCCAACCTGGCGATGGTGAGCTGTTCATACCCGGCTTGCTGCAGAAGTTCGTAGGCCAGGTCATCGACCAAGGCACCTTTGCGCAGAACTCCCTGGGGTGTTTTCAGGCTATGCGCCAGAATGCCGCCGCGCGCTTCTTCAAGTTTGACGCGCCCGAAAATCATGAGGATGCGCGCGTGGCAAGTCCGCCGGCCGAGACGCCTCCATGGCGACGCACGGCGATGATTTCCGCGATGATGGAAAGCGCGATTTCCGGCGCGGCGGCGCCGCCGATATCCAGGCCCACCGGGCCGCGAATGCGCTGCAATGCCGGCGCCGAATGGCCCAATGCCGCCAACCGCTCCAGCCGCGCCGCATGGGTTTTGCGCGAGCCCAGGCTACCAATGTAAAACGCTTGGCTGCGCAACGCTCGATCCAGCGCTGGATCATCCAGCTTGGGGTCATGGGTCAGCGTCACGATGGCGGTCTGGCTGTCGATCCCCAGCCGGTCCAGCGCCTCGTCCGGCCAGTCATGGCAAAGGGCGAAGTCCGCAAAGCGCTCCGTGCTGGCAAAATTCCGGCGGGGATCGGCGATGATGACATCAAACCCCATCATCCGCGCCAGCGGGGCGAGCGCCTGTGCAATATGGACCCCGCCGACCAGGATCAGGCGCGGCGATGGTAGATGCGGTTCGATGAACCAGGTTTCTGAGCCGATGAACTGCGTGGAAATTCTGCCCGAAACCAGAGCGCTGGCGGCGGCCTCGTTCAAGGAGCAGGGGGCGGCCGGATCAGGGAGCAGAAATTCCGCCAGACTGGCGAGGTTTTTGGCAAGCACCACGGGGTGGCGCGTCTGCCTGGCCTCGCCAAGCGCTGCGATGGTGGCGGTTTTCACTCAACCGGCTCCACAAAGATTTTGATCCGGCCGCCACAGGCCAGACCCACCTCCCAAGCCATTTCATTGGTCACGCCAATTTCCAGCAAAGCGGGCAGGGCGGTTTGAAGGGTTGCCAGAGCAGCCTCGGCAACCGCGCCCTCGATGCAGCCACCGCTCACCGATCCGGCGATCTTGCCGGATTTCGTCACCGCCATGCGGCTGCCGGCCGGGCGCGGCGAACTGCCCCATGTCTCCGTCACCGTGGCAAGCGCGACCTGTTCGCCGGCTTGATGCCAGATAGCGGCCTGGCCGAGAATATCCTCGAAATTGCTCATCTTCCTCCGCTCAGGGCGTCGCCCTGCGATTCCGCCCGACATGCGAGAGTTTTACCTTCGACTCGCCGCCGTCAAGTGGGCGCTTGGGCGAAGCGGTTAACTCTCAGGGCCCGGCGTACGGCGCTGCTGTTTGGTTGTCGCCCTTGCGGTTTTTTCATCCAGGCGGCGTCTTACCGATCCTTTGCTGGGGCGGGTTGCGCGGCGAACCGGCGGCGGCGGCTTGGCGGCTTCGCGCAGAAGGTCGATCAGCCGTTCCCGCGCATCTGCCCGGTTGCGCTCCTGGGTGCGGAAGCGTTGAGCTGTCAGGGTGAGGACGCCATCCTTGGCAAGCCGGCGCCCGGCCAGCTTTTTGAGATTTTCACGCATATAGGCCGGCAGATGCGGCGAGGCCAAGACATCGAATTTAAGCTGAACGGCGGTTTCGACTTTCTGGATGTTCTGGCCGCCCGCGCCCGAGGAGCGGATAAAGCTTTCCTGCAACTCGGTCTCGTCGATCCAGATCGATGTTGTAATGCTGATCATTCCAGGGCTCCGGTCCTAATGACTGCGTAATGCACTCAATGCAGCCAACAGTTCCAGCCCCATGTGAGCGACCCAAAACGATGCGGGGAGCCGCTCCCAATTGCGCCACCCTGGGAAGTGAATCGAGGTGCTGGAACCCCGTACCAACTATTTCCCCTCTGAGGCCTTGATCGGTTCGAAAAGCCGTCCGGAAGAAATTTGGCGGCTGGTGACATGACTGTTGGGTCTGGCCAAATGCACAGCGTTACAACCAGCACTTGGCCATGCTTGAGGTTAAGCCGTGAGCGATACCGCTGGCGCCGACGACTCTGGGATCGAACCATTGTAATCACCTGTCTGGGAGGCTCCGACCTGATTAGCTGCAGATGCCACTGCAGCCACGGCGGCATCTGCAGCGTGGACCACTGCTGGGTCGAGAGCCGCGTGCTGGAGGCTCAAGCGTTGTTCTGCTGAAAGAATGATCGCCTTCGCCTGGTGGGCTAGGCGCAAAGCTTCCTGGAAGAACGCCCGATCCATCGCGCTTGACCCCGCTTTGGCTGCGGATAGGGCCGCATTTGCAGAGCTGTCATTGGTGGTTGTCGAGCTTTTGATCTGATTTCCAGCCGCTCCGGCGTCAGCCAACAAACCTACTGATGCGCCAGTGCCGGTCGGCGTCGTGGACGGGCTTGTGTTTGCATCGGTGCTTGCGTCGGTGATCGGCGGGCTCATCATCGGGCCGGGGCTCAGATCTGGCGTAGCTGTGCCGGGGACGAAGGACTCACTCCCAGCCTGCGCGTCACTTGTGGGCGACTCCTCAATGGTGGTTTCAGGGGCTGGAACCGCCAGGGAACCAGGATCGCCCCCCGCCTGCGCGTATGCCCGGGCCGCTGCCGCGATCTCTTTGGCAATCGCCGCAGCCTCCAGAGCTCGCTCTTTAGGGTCCCCGCCCAGCATCATCAGGGCTTTCAACTGAGCCTTCAATGCGTCCAGCTTTTGCATCGCCGCGCCCTTCGCCCCATCGCTTGCCGATGAACCTTGCTGCCCCAAGGTTTTCACGGCTTGCGAGGCATTCTGCAGTTGCTGAGTAGGAAGCGCGGTCTTGTTGGCGCTCGCCGCTATCGCAGCTTCTATCGCATTGGCTGGTGATGATCCGGCAGCCAATTTCTGACCGCTGGACGTATCCAAGGTCTGGGGAGCGGCGCTCGACTTAGTGCCTGGCGCATATGAGGCTAGAGCTGTGCTGTTCGCGAAGTACACGCTTATGGTTGTCTGGCTACCGATTGGCGTCACGACCGCACCTCAGGATTACGACGAGTTCCTTGTTGAACACGTCTCGGATAATTAACAGCAGGGGCTTAACCGCCCGCTAACATCCAAGCGAGTCAGAGAGCTAAGGATCGCTGTGTCGGCTCTTGGGTTGAATGTTTGGTTCCAGAAATCAAGAATTTCGAAATGTTCAGCAACGCCCATCTCCCAGGCCTACCCGGCGCAAATAACCAGTCCGAATGCCCGCTTTTTACCCGGTCCGCCCAAGAGGAGACCGTCCGCTCGGCCAGGTCCCGCCATAAGCGCCGTTCGGCTTGGGGAGGATTACCCCGGGGCGTGTCGTTTAGGCATATCTCCAAAATTCTTGCACCGTTTTGTTACCAAGACCTTTCGTTTACCCGGCGCTTAAACCTTGCCGCCCAACTCCTCCCGCAGCATCGCCGCATCCAGCCCCTGCACCAGCCCAAACCGGATGAACAGGTCGATCAGCACCAGATTGACGTTGAATTTGAACGCATCCGTATCCCGCACACTCTGGAACACTTGGACGAGCGGCCAGAGCGAGAATGCTTCCACCTCCCCATCCGCCGGATGGGGCACGAATTCCTCCGGCAAAACCAGGTCGTAAACATACAGCACATCGCGCCGCAGCCCCTCCGGCCGCTCCATGTTATAGGAGAAGCGCCCCTTCAGTTCCGCTTTTGCCGTCAATGCCTGCGGCAGCATGGCCTCCTCGGCGCCCTCCTTGAGCAGCGTCTCGAACGGCGTATGCCCGGCCGCGACTCCGCCGCCCACCAGATTATCCAGTTTGCCCGGGTCCAGCTTCTTATCGGCCGCGCGCTTGCCGATCCATAAATGCCAGCCATCCGGCCGCCGGACCAGGCCGTTGAGATGCACCCCCACCCCGATCACCCCGAAATCCGGCAGCGCGCCGCGATCCAGCACCCCTAACACCGGGCCGTCCACAACCTCGCGCATGTCGAAATCCTCGCCACGCAGCCGGCATCCCGCCGCTTCCGCAATCTGGTTCAGCGAGGGGGCCGCTTCCGGCGCCAGCGTGACCCGGTCGGTTAAGGCGACATCGCGCGAAGCCCCGGCCAATTTCGCGGCGAATTCCGGCCGCACATAGCCAACCTGCCGGCTGCCGATCCAAAAGCCCAATCTTTCGCCGGGCAGGCATGCGGTCTCGCACGCCCGGATATGGAACAATAGCTTTTCAATGCCAGGATCAAGTGCCATTTGCCTCCCATGAGCCCACATTCCCGTCCTGCCAATCCCCACGCCATGGCGCCACCCGCCGAGGCCAAAGCCCCGCGCGGCTCCCTCTCCACCCTCTTCTCGCTCCTGCCCTATCTGTGGCCGAAGAACGAGACAGGCTTGCGGGTTCGTCTCGTTCTGGCCAGCATCGCCATGCTGCTGGCCAAAATCGCCACAGTGTATGTCCCCATCCTGTATTCCCGTGCCGTCGACCGCCTGGCGCATCAATCACCGGGCGATGTCATCCTGGTCCCGGCCGCTCTCATCATCGCCTATGCCGGTGTGCGCATCGCCTCCGCCAGCTTCGCCGAATTGCGCGACGCCATTTTCGCCGCCGT
>JAMFRY010000184.1 GCA_026225015.1 Alphaproteobacteria bacterium | reverse complement strand
GCCATTTTCCCGCGCCCCAGGCAAACCGGCGATCATCGAACGATCGAGCTTCAACATCGTGAGCGGGAGCCGTTTCAACAGGCTCAAGCTGGTATAGCTCGTGCCGAAATTATCCAGCACAAGCCCGGCGCCGAGGCCGCGCAGCGCCTTTAGGGCAAAGGTAACGTCGTCGTTTTCGTCAATGAGCATGGCTTCGGTCAGCGCAAATTCCATCTGGCGTGCTTCGACATCATAAGCCGCAAGCCCCTCGATCACATGCTTCACCAACTGGCCGACCAGCAATTGGCGGTGCGAGATCGGAACCGTGACGAAAAAATCCTGCCCCCAGGAAGCGGCGTCCCGGCAGGCTTGCATGATTTGCCAGTTGCCGATTTCGATGACCACATCACTCAGTTCAGCGACCGGCATGAAATGGCTTGGCAGGATCAGGCCGCGCCGGCGATGCCGCAGACAGATCACGGCCTCGGCGCCCCTGGGCGAGGCGGATTGCAAGCTGGTCTGAAGCTGGTAAAGCAAAGCGAAGTCATCCTGCTCCAAGGCTTGCCGTAGCCGGGCGGTAATGCGGCGATGTTCAGCCGCATTCGTCCGGGCGGCCTGGGCGCGCAATTCCTGTGCCGTGTTGGGTGCGGCAGTCTTGCCGCTCTGACGGGCAGCTGTTTTCGCGGTTTTTATAGAGGGCATGTACTAATCCAACGCATCATGGTTGCGAGGATTAGGGCGGCAACCTTAATTCTTCGGTAATGGGGAGAATGAAATGATCGAATTATGGAGCTGGCCGGCCCCGAGCGGGCGGCAAGTTCATATTCTCCTGGAAGAAACCGGATTGCCTTACACGCTTATTCCGGTAAATACCCGCGTGGGAGAGCAATTCAGCGAGGATTTCTCAGCCATCACTCCCAATTACCGGATTCCGGCGATCTTCGATCCGCAGGGTCGGAATGGGCCGACCAAACTCTTCGAAGCCGGCGCGATCCTGATTTATCTGGCGGAAAAAGCCGGCAATTTCATTCCTGTTGATCCAGCCGCCCGCTATGTCTGCTTGCAATGGCTGATGTTCCAGCTATGTGGCTTGGCGCCGGCGTTTCAGCAATATCACGATATCGGCGCCTGCCATAACGAGGTGAACCGGCTGGTGGGTGTGTTTGAGAAGCGGCTGGAAGAAGATGACTACCTGGCTGGTACCTACTCCATCGCCGATATGGCCGCCTATCCCTGGATCGCCGCTGCGACTGATTGGGACATCAATCTTGACGGCTTTCCCGCCACCAGACGTTGGGCGGAAAAACTGGCCAGCCGCCCGGCGGTTGAGCGCGGGATGGCGCTGATGCTGGAGTTACAGGAGGAAGTGTAGGCTTGGGCGGGCAATATGTTCAGATTAGATGGGACTCTGGAGCGCCGGCTGGCTGGGAAAGGTTGAGCGCGCCGGCGAGCCCGGAAAAACAAGCATCCTCATTATAATGCGTCGCAACGTAATCCAGCGCCCGGCTTTCATCTTCCGGGTCGTTTTCGAACAGTTTGGCCAAGACCGCCTCGACAAACCCCTCTGCATCGCTGACCGCGATGAACGGGGCGCTCTCATCTTCGGCAAACCCCTCCAGACTCTTCTTGGTTGCGACCGTGATAAGTCCATGGCGCGCATAGTCCAGTATCTTGATTTTAAGCCCGGAGCCGACGCGCAAGGGCGAGATGGCCAAAGCTGAGCGGTGCAAGATGGGCGATAGCAGGCGCACCCTGCCCAACCGTGCCACCCCCGGCGGCAGCGTG
The DNA here is from genome assembly GCA_026225015.1 of Alphaproteobacteria bacterium. GTDB lineage: Bacteria > Pseudomonadota > Alphaproteobacteria > Acetobacterales > Acetobacteraceae > Acidocella. Next base: position 3,382 of record JAMFRY010000184.1, on the reverse strand, counting down.
GGGAGTGCTGAGCCACATTCGCCAACCAGGTCCAGCGTCACGGCGGGGCATGTTGCCGTTAGCGCTGGCCAGATTTCGGCGAACAGCCAGCGCAGCCCGTCGAGATTTGGCAATGTCGCGCTGCCCACGAAAACCAGCCGGCCTGCAATTTTGGCGCTTTTTCCAGGCCGCTTGCAGGGCTGGGCCGGCATCGGAACCGTGCAGATTTCTTTATCCGGGCACATTTGGCGAAAGACGGCCGCTTCTTCCGGCTGGATCGCTGCGATGACATTGGCCAGGCTCAGCAGCCCGGCCTCTTTCTCGCGCGTGAGCGCCGGCGGGTAGACGCTGTAGCCGGCGATTTGCAGCGCCCGATGCCGGAGATGGAATACATCATGCGCAATAATGACGCTTTGGACCGGCGCCAAAGCAGGTTCGCGAAGCACGGGTTCACCTAGCACGGGCGACCGAAAAATGGTGTCTGCCAGAATCACGTGCGGGGCCATTTTCACGATCTGGCCGGCGCACCAAGCGCTTTGTTCTGACGTAACGAACGCCCCGATCACCACATCAGCCCCGTTATAGCGCTTCGCCCGGCGGCGCCTGAGCAAAGCCGAACCCGTGTTGAACGGTAGTTTTTCCAGCAGGAAGCGAGCAAGAATGGCCGGACCGGCACGCCAACTTGCGACCGAGATATAGTTGCGCCAACGCCTTGGACCCAAGCGCAACGTGTCGGCGGCATCATAGCGCTCCACCAAAGCGCACAGCCGCGGGCGCAGCACCAGGATGGCCACCTCATGCCCTCGCCTTTGTAGCCAGGCGATGATTGCATGATTCATTGCCAAATGACCGGCCACACCGGGACGCGGCAATTCATTCGTGATAAAAGCAAACCGCATCAAAATGCCGATTTTTAGATACCGTGACGGTGATCACTCAAGCGGCACCAGAATGAGGGGGAGAGATTCCTATGCGGCTTGATCGTGGGTGACGCCTTTTTCGGCCAGCAGGGCTTGCAGTTCGCCGGCCTGGAACATTTCTGTGACGATGTCGCAGCCGCCGATAAACTCGCCCTTGACGTAGAGCTGCGGAATCGTTGGCCAGTCTGAAAAGGCTTTGATGCCTTCGCGGATTTCAGGGTCTTCCAACACGTTTACCGAGGAAAAATTTACCCCGGAATGCTTCAATATCTGTACCACGCGGGCGGAAAAGCCGCATTGCGGGAACATTGGATTGCCTTTCATGAACAACAGCACCGGCGCTGCGTCGAGCTGGGCCTGAATCCGGGAAAAAACTTCGTTAGCCATGAATGATCTCCTTATTCCGGGGCTGAGGTTTGCAAGGCTAGCGCGTGAAGTGCTCCGCCCATGTTCCCCTGCAGCGCCGCATAGACGAGTTGATGTTGGCGTACGCGAGACAATCCGCGAAACGCTTCAGAAACAATTGTAGCGGCAAAATGGTCATTATCGCCAGCCAAATCTTCAATCGAGATATGAGCATCGGGAAACGCCGATTTGATCAGGGCCTCGATCTCACTGGCTGGCATGGCCATCGGCTCAATCTGCTCCTTCAGGCGAACCAGAGGGGAAAAAATTTCTCATGGGCATCGCGTAGCTTGGCCAATGATATGGAGATAGTGCCGGATTGAGTCAAATCCTTCCCCTCGGCCCGCCCGATCAGCGCGGCCGCGATTCCGAGGGCTTCGGCTTGCGCTAGAATTTCTTTAGATTCAGTGGCTTGGACGCCAACGATGTAGCGGGATTGATCCTCTCCGAACCAGTATTCATGAGATCGAAGCTCAGTTCTGAGTTGGACGCCGGTATCGCCGGCAAGCGCCATCTCCGCCACGGCAACGAGCAATCCGCCGTCTGAGACGTCGTGGCAGGCCACAACTTTGCCTGAGTGGATCTGCTCGCGCACGAAATCGCCGTTTTTGCGCTCAGCCGCAAGGTTAACGGAAGGGGGGGCGCCTGCTTCCTGGCCCAGGATTTCGCGCAACCAGAGGGATTGACCGAGTTCGCCGCGGGTTTCGCCGATGAGGATCAGTTCCAGGCCTTGTATGAGCGCTATTCCTACCGCTTTTGAGGCGTCGTCGATCACGCCGACCGCGCCGATTGCGGGGGTAGGCAGGATGCCTTTGCCCTCGGTTTCGTTGTAGAGCGAGACATTGCCGGAGACGACGGGGAAATCGAGCGCCATGCAGGCTGCGGCCATTCCCTGGATGGCGGCAGCGAATTGCCCCATGATTTCCGGCTTTTCGGGGTTGCCGAAATTCATATTATCCGTGATTGCCAATGGCTTGGCGCCGGTTGCTGTGATGTTGCGCCAAGCCTCCGCGACTGCCTGGGCGCCCCCGGAGCGCGGATCTGCGGCGCAGTAGCGGGGGGTGCAATCGGTGGTTAATGCCAGCGCCCGGTTGGTGCCCTCCAATCTTACGATCGCCGCATCCGCGGCGCCGGGGCGTTTGACGGTTTGGCCGCCCACGGTGGAATCGTATTGATCCCAAATCCATCGGCGGGAGGCGATGTCTGGGCAGGCGAGCAGTTTCAGCAGGGCTTCCTGCGGGCCGATTGGGTCCGTGGTTTGTCCCAGCGGCGCGGGCGCCGGCGTTTCCGTGATCGGCCGGCGGTAGAGCGGGGCGGCATCGGAGAGCGGGGCCAATGGGATATCGGCCTCGATCCGGCCTTTATGGGTGACGATGATCCGGCCCGTATCGGTGATCTTGCCAATTACCGCGTAATCCAGGTCCCATTTCTCGATGATTGCGCGTGCGGCGTCGCTGCGCTCCGGCTTGATGACGAGCAGCATGCGCTCCTGGCTCTCCGAGAGCATCATCTCATAGGCGGACATGCCGGTTTCGCGCTGCGGCACATTATCCAGCGTCAGTTCGATGCCGACTCCGCCTTTGCCGGCCATTTCGACCGAGGATGAGGTGAGGCCGGCCGCGCCCATATCCTGAATGGCGACGATCGCATCGGTTTGCATCAGTTCGAGGCAGGCCTCGATGAGCAGTTTTTCGGTGAACGGATCGCCGACCTGCACGGTGGGGCGCTTTTCGGCGGAGTTGGCGTCGAATTCGGTGCTGGCCATGGTGGCGCCGTGGATGCCGTCGCGGCCGGTTTTGCTGCCGATATAGACCACGGGATTGCCGATGCCTGCCGCCGCGGAGAGGAAGATTTTGTCGGTTCTGGCGATGCCGACTGTCATGGCGTTGACCAGCGGGTTGCCGTTATAGGCGGGGTGGAAATTCACCTCGCCGCCGACCGTGGGCACGCCGACGCAATTGCCGTAGCCGCCAATGCCGCGGACCACGCCATCGACGACCCGTCGCGTGTCCGGCGCATCGGCGGCGCCGAACCGCAGCTGGTCCATGACGGCGACCGGGCGGGCGCCCATCGCCATG
>JAMFRY010000016.1 GCA_026225015.1 Alphaproteobacteria bacterium | reverse complement strand
CGCCGCGGAAGGCGATTTTGCTTTGCGGCGGCGCGCTGGGTTCGGGCACGGCATCGGGCTGGGCGCAGGGTGGCATCGCGGCGGCGGTCGAGGCGGATGATTCCCCTGAGCTGCATGCGGCCGATACCATCGCCGCCGGCGCCGGGTTGTGCGACGCCGCTATAGTGACGCGAATTATCGAAAAAGGTCCATGGGCCATTGAATTTCTACTGCATCATGGTGCGGAATTTGCGGGCTCGGGCGGGCGCCTCGAACTCGGGCTGGAAGCGGCGCATGGCAGGCGGCGCATCGTGCACGCGGCGGATGCGACCGGCGCGGAAGTGATGCGCGTGCTGGTGAATGCGGTGCGCAAAACGCCCAGCATTACCGTGATCGAGCATGCCAGGCTGCAACAACTCGTCGTGCGTGACAATATTGTGCAAGGCCTGCATGCCATAACACCGCAGGGGGTACTGAGTTTTGCGGCCTCATCGGTGATCCTGGCATCCGGCGGCGTGGGCGGGTTGTTCGCCCATACCACCAATCCGCTGGGCGCTACCGGCAGCGGACTCGCGGTTGCGGCACAAGCGGGGGCGGTGTTGCGGGATATCGAATTCGTGCAGTTCCATCCCACCGCTTTGGCCTGCGGTAGTGATCCGATGCCGCTGATCAGTGAAGCGGTGCGCGGCGAGGGCGCGGTTTTTGTGGACCAGCACGGCCACGCGTTCATGCAAGGCGCCGACCTTGCGGCGCGTGATATCGTGGCGCGCGCGGTTGCAGCAAAATATGCGCAAGGCGGCAGGGTTTTTCTGGATGCGACGGGTGTGCCTGAGAAGAAATTTCCCGGCATGTTTTCCGTCTGCCGCGCCAACGGGATCGATCCAGCGATGCAACCGGTCCCGGTGCGGCCGGCCGCGCATTATCACATGGGCGGCGTCACCGTGGATGTGCAATGCGAGAGCAGCGTGCAGGGCCTGTTCGCCATTGGGGAGGCGGCCTCGACGGGCCTACACGGCGCCAACCGCCTTGCCAGTAATTCACTCCTGGAGGCGTTGGTGACGGGGCGGCTGGCGGCCGAAGCTTGTGGGGGGCGGCTGGCGAGGCGTGTTCCGGTATTGCCGCCACGACGCGGGCTCGAACAGCCGGAACCGCTTTCGATGATCCGAAAAATTTGCAGTGAGAACTTGGGGATTTTGCGTGACCGCCAAGGCCTTGCAGCGGCCATGACCCAATTGCGGCCACATGCGGAAAATTCCGGCGCGGCCTTGCTGGCCTGGCTGATGGCGCATGCGGCGGCCGCGCGCGAGGAAAGCCGGGGCGCACATTTCCGCAGCGATTTTCCCCAACCTGCTGTGGATGTCGCGCGGCACTCCAACAGCCATATTTCGGAAATCCGCGCCAGGAGTATGGCGGCATGAGCCTGCCGCGCATGAGCCTGCCTTACCTTCTGGTGGAGCAAGCGGTGAAGGCCGGATTGCTGGAGGATATTGGGCGCGCGGGGGATATAACGTCGGATTCCGTGGTGCCGGAATGGCAGCGCGCCACCTGCGTTCTGGCATCGCGCGAGGCCGGCGTGGTCGCGGGGCTGGATTTCGCCCGCGCAGCCTTCGCGCTGATTGATCCGGATATTCATTTCAACGTGTTGATCCCGGATGCCTCGCGCGTCGCGCCCGGCGATAACATCGCGATGATCGAAGGCCCGGCCCGAGGAATTTTAACGGCCGAGCGCGTGGCGCTGAATTTTCTGGGACCGCTTTCGGGCATCGCCTCGGCCACGCGCGGCATTGCCGATGCGATTGCGCATACCGAGGCAAGAATAACGTGTACGCGCAAAACCACGCCAGGCCTGCGCTTTGCGCAGAAATATGCAGTGCGCTGCGGCGGCGGCGGCAATCACCGCTTCGGGCTGGATGACGCGATCCTGATCAAGGACAACCATATCGCGATCGCCGGCGGCATCATTCCGGCGTTGCGGGCCGCAAAGCGGGCTGCCGGCCATCTGGTGAAAATCGAGATCGAGGTTGAAACATTGGTGCAACTGCAAGAAGCGCTCGCCGAAGGCGTGGACGCATTGCTGCTGGATAACATGGACCTCGCCAACCTGCGCGAGGCGGTGCGGATGATTAGCGGCCGCTCAATAGCGGAAGCCTCCGGACGAATTACACCGGAGACCGCGCCCGGCATTGCGGAAACAGGGGTGAACTTGCTCTCCGCCGGCTGGCTGACGCATAGCGCCAAAGTGCTGGACATTGGCCTGGATTTTGAAAGCTAATACTAACGTTGGGTCTGACTCTCTGTGGTTTCATCGTCATGCCCCGCGAAGGCGGGGCATCCACGACTTTTCTTCAACAAGGTGCAGGAGGATGCTTAAATCGTGGATCCCCCGCGCCGTGCATACGTGCCTTCGCGGGGGATGACGATGGATCCGCCGAGAGTCTGCCCCACCGTCGGTTGGTATAACACTCTAAGGGCACCAGAAAATCTCATGCCCCGGTTGATGCGCCAGCACCGCCCGAATGGGCATCGCCGCAACCGGCCCTGTTTGCATGGCCTCGCTCAGCACCTTGCGCTTCGCCGCACCTTCGATCTGAATCGCGATGCTGCCGGCGGCAAGCAGCACAGGCAAAGTGAGGGTGATGCGCGGCTCGTTGGCCGCCTGTGCGTGCATGGTTTCCAGCAGCCGGCCGGCGGGGTTGAGGGCCTGCGCAAGCCGATCGCCGCCCGTGAAAAATGAGGCCGTGTGCCCGTCCATGCCCATACCAAGGGTGACGGCGGCAAAAGGCAGAGGCAGCAAGCCCAAGGCTTTCTCGGCTTCCTCCCGGCCCTCCTCGGCCGTAGCTGCGGCGTTGACCAAAGGCAGGAAGGTGGCGGCAGCGGCCGGACCCCGCAGCAGGTTTGCCTCGACCAAAGCGGCATTGGAGCGCGGCGATGAGGGCTCCACCCAGCGATCATCCACCAGCGTGATCGTAACCGCCGCCCAGTCCAGCGCCCGCCCGGACAAGGCGCGGAAAAATTGTACCGGCGTGGTCCCGCCGGATACCGCGATCGCGGCTTTGCCGTCACGCCGCAGCCGGAGCAGAATCGCCTCGGCGATAAAAGCCGCGAGTGCCTCGGCCAGCGCCTCGGCATCGGCGAATTCGCGGATCATGTTCCGCCATCGAGCCAGGTGCGGCCGTCGCGCTCGATCAGCGCGATGCCGGCGGAGGGTCCCCAGGTGCCGGCGGTATAGGGCTTGGGAAGTTCGGAGGAATTCGACCATGCTTCCAGGATCGGGTCGATCCAGGTCCAGGCGGCTTCCACCTCGTCGCGGCGCATGAACAAGGTCTGGTTGCCGCGCACCACATCGAGCACCAGGCGCTCATAAGCATCCGGGTTGCGGGTGCGGAAGGCGTCGGCGAAGCTCATATCGAGCGGCACCTGGCGCAGGCGCATGCCGCCGGGGCCGGGATCCTTGGTCATCAGCCAGAGTTTCACCCCCTCATCGGGCTGCAGGCGGATCACCAGCCGGTTGGCGGCGATTGTGCCGGCGCTTTCGTCGAACACCGAATGCGGGATCGGGCGGAAGGCGATGACGATTTCCGAAACCCGCTCGGCCAGCCGCTTGCCGGTGCGCAGATAAAACGGCACGCCGGCCCAGCGCCAGTTGAGGATTTCCGCCTTGATGGCCACGAAGGTTTCGGTGGCGCTGGTATCGGACCCAAGCTCCTCCAGATAACCGGGCACGGCCCCGCCCGAGGAAGCGCCGGCGCGATACTGGCCACGCACCACCGTATGGGCGGAGAGCGCATCGGAAATCGGTTTCAAGGCCCGCAGCACTTTCAGCTTCTCGTCGCGCACCGCATCCGCCTCCAGCATCCCCGGCGGCTCCATGGCGACCAGGCAGAGCAGTTGCAGCATGTGGTTCTGCACCATGTCGCGCAGCGCGCCGGCCGTATCATAATACCCCGCCCTGCCCTCCACGCCGAGGCTTTCGGCCACGGTGATCTGCACGTGGTCGATATGGGCGGCGTTCCAAAGCGGCTCGAACAGCCCGTTGGCGAAGCGCAGCGCCATCAGGTTCTGTACCGCCTCTTTGCCGAGATAGTGATCGATGCGGTACACTCGGTCTTCCGGAAACACCGCGCCGACATCATGGTTCACGCGCTGCGCAGATTCCAGCGTTTTGCCGATCGGCTTTTCCACGACAACGCGGGCGTTCTCGGTCGCCAGGCCGAATTTTTTGATCCGTTCGCAGATCGGCCCGAACAATTCCGGGCTGGTGGCGAGGTAGAAAACCGTAATGCGCT
>JAMFRY010000183.1 GCA_026225015.1 Alphaproteobacteria bacterium | reverse complement strand
GTATTCAAAGTGATTGCTGTAGGGGATCGCATCGTCGCCCCCGCACATGCCGCGCAACGGGTGATCGGCCGAAACCATCCAGGCCATCGCCGAAACCGACTTCAACACCCGCTTGACATTGAAGCTACCCGGCGCGCCGCGCCATTGGCCCGCGCCGCCGCCATCGGTTTTCATTTCCCGGCTGATATTGAGAATCGGGTACCTGACCTCGGCATCCTCGGCCTGGGAGAGCAGCAGATTGCCGAGGCTGACCGGGCAGGAGCCCCAGCCATCGATGCCCTGCACCGCGGAGACATCCATCGACCGGCAATCGACGCCCTGGTCCATCCACATGCCCTGCTCATCGAAGCCGATGACCGCATTCGGCATGCCGATTTTGTAGAGCTGCGGCGCCGAACGCTCCGGCACGACATTCGACAGAGCAAGGCAAACCGCCTCGGTGATTTCACATGCCGGGTGGAAAGAACCCAGCGCCGCCGGCTTGTTGGGCGGCGGGTTGGCGATGCAGCCATCGGGAATCAGGATATCTATGGCGTTGAACAGGCCTTCATTCTTGTCGATGGTCGGGTCCACGGCGGCGCAGACCTGGATCATCACATAGCTGCGGCTATTGGCGAAGGTGTTCCACACGCCGACCAGCTCCTGGCGGTCATCACTGCCAGCAAGATCGACGGTAAGCTGATCGCCCTTGACTGTGCAGGCGGCATGCACCCGCACATCCTTGGTCCCGGCGGTGTCATGGTCGATATACACTGTCGCCTCATATTTGCCATCCGGCCATTTCGCGACCTCCTGGCGGACCCGCTTTTCGCTATGCTCGATGGAATAATTGATCGCCGCCTTCACGGTGTCCGAGCCGTATTTGCGCAGCATCGCCTGCAGCGCCGAGGCGGCCCGTTGGACGCCCCCGATCATCGCCGCAAGGTCGCCGCCGAAGGTCGCGAAGCGGTTATTGCGCTCCACCATCCGGATCACATCCATACGTTTTTTGCCGCGATGCACGAGTTTCAGGCAGGGATACGACACGCCTTCGGTGAAAATATCGGTTGCCTCCAGGGTGAAGCCGCCGGGATCCTTGCCGCCGGTATCGCCCTGATGCGCCTGCAAGGTCTGGAACAGGATCAGCTCGCCCTGTTCATCAAAAACCGGCGCATAGACGCAGTAATCGGGTAGATGGCCGCCGCCAAAATCAGGATCGTTGGAGAGCAGCACGTCGCCGGGCCCAATATCGTATTCCTCGAGGTTCATCAGCGCCCAGCGCACCATCATCTGGTTGACGAAGGTGAGGTGCGGCGTGCCGATCGCTCCCATGGCGAGACGGCCATGACCGTCGATGATCGCGGCGTTGCGCTCGTTCGACTGGTTGATGATCGGCGAGGAAGCGGCCCGGCCCAGATGGGTCGCCGCCTCGAAACACACCGTCTCCATGGTTCCGCGGATGATGCCGGCGGATACCGGGTCGATATTGACGCGGGACGGCAGCGGGGGCCGCCGGGCGGCAAGGCTTCGGTTCAGTTCAAATGACATAATAAACCCTCCCAAATGTCGAGTCCGGCCATGGCAGCGGGGTCAAGACGTCTCGTCCCACCGCGGCCAGCACCACGCATCCGCTTTCTCCAAGATGGAATCATCGGCGCCAACAGCGTTACGCGGCGGCAAGCCCGGCAGCAAGAACTAGGGGGCCGCTTTGCAGGCTGCGGCAAGCTGCGCTGCATGGTCAGCACAGCGGAGGTGCCGAGCGGCGTTGAAAGTCCCGGCAAGCTCAACTGCGTGACGAGACATTCGCCCCGCCGCGCCCCGCATGTTAGCACTTATCCCATACGCAGGGGGCCGGTTATCTATGAATTCGGGGAATTCGGGAAGTTTCGTTCGCGCCGCTTTGGAAGCCGATCTTGTCCCTGGGGGCAAGTTGGTCTTGGAGATCAATGGCAAAGCCATCCTGCTCTGCAACTCGAATAGCCGGGTCTATGCGGTGGCGAATCTGTGCTCGCATGCATCGGAGAAACTGGAAGGCGGCCGCGTCTCCAATGGCTGGATCGCCTGCCCGGTCCACGGGGCGCGTTTTGACCTGGCGACAGGGCGCGCCAAGAACCCGCCTGCCAAACAGCCGATAGAGGTGTTCGAGACACGGATCGTCGATGGTTGGATAGAGGTTCAGGCATGACTGAACCTGCATCCTGAGGGCGTCATTCGGTCGGATTGGCGTGGTTGATTTCGCAGTGCAGCAAAACGGATAAATTTCGCTAAATCAGGTGATTAGGGATTAGGCCGCCGTGCCGTGCGCCGGCAGCTTCGCGCCTGCGCGGGCGCTCCGCCAGGATGCTGGAAAAGCGCCGAGGGATGGTGTATTAAGAAGCCAAATGGCTCGCGGGTGAACCCGGGGCACTGATGGAAAGAAGCTAGAGAAATGCCTGTACCTGCCTTCACCATGACAGCCGCCAATCAGGAGTACCGGCGGTTTGAATTTCGGGGCAAGAACAATAACGACTATTATGAAGGCGACTTGCGGCCGCTGGAGCCGGCTGAAGTCGATATGCATATTGAGAAGAGCGTCGCCGGCAACTATGCCATCTATAAGCTTACCTCCCGCTCCGGCCTCACTTTCCGGCGCTCCTGGAACCATATCCGCAGCGACAAGACCGATGTAACGGTTTTCTGGTTTGTGCGGCGCGGCCGAATCACGGTCTCCTATGCCGATATCAAGCATGTGGTCAGCCCGCATGAATGCTGCATCACCCGCTCTTCGCGGCCTTTCTACATGGAGCTGACGCCGGATAAAGCGGGGGTTCTTGACGCCATGCATGTTGTAGTGCCCTCGCATGAGCTCCATTCGATCCTCAGCGACGGGCTGGAAGCCGGCCGGCCCTTTCCGACGTCGAAAGGCGATCTTTTCGTTGTCGAGCGGGTTCTCACGCTGCTTTTCGAGGAGGACGATCAGCTCGACAGCGATATCGCGGAGCAGTTGGTCAGCACGCTGTTGCTGGGGCTGGGCAAATCCATCGCGCGCTTTGGCGGCAACCCGCCGCCGCGCCTCTCGGTTGTGGAGAAGCGGATTTCGGATATTTCGGGCTGCATCAACCGGCATTTCGTCAATCCCGACTTGAATGCGCGTATGGTGGCGGAGAAATGCGGCATTTCGCTGCGCTATCTCTGTCACATCCTCAAAAAGAACCAGCTTTCCTTCTCCAACCTTGTGTGGGAACGGCGCATGGAGCGGGCCGAACAATGGCTCCGGGACCCGGCAATGCAGCATCACCTGGTTTGCGAGATCGCCTATCTCGTCGGCTTCAAAAGCAGCGCGCATTTCAGCCGAATGTTCAAGTCGCGTTTCGGCATCGCGCCAAGCGCCTATCGCGACCTGAACAGCGCCGGCAATGCTCCGGAAATGGTGGCTTCCGGCGCCAAATAACAGTGATTGAAATATGGCTGGCCGCGGGGCCGGACACCGGCGAAGAGGGGCTGTTCCGCAGGCGGCACGGCTTGCCGCAAAATGCGACCCGGCTTGATCGGAACCGTCAAAACCCCGGACTCTTGCCATTTCGCGTGGTGCGGCGGGAGATGCGGCGTTATGAGGCGGCTCTAGGTTGCTCTCCTGAACGGGTAAATGGGTTGCGAAATGAATGAACAGAACGAAAAGGGCAACGGGGCCTTGGCGGCAAAGCCGGTTCTGCTGATCACCGGCGCAAGTGCAGGGATCGGCAAGGCGATTGCGCACCGCTTTGCAGAAGAAGGCTATCGCATCGTCGCCGTCGCCCGGCGGTTGGAGCCACTGGAGCGGCTGGCCGAAGAATTATCCCCGCTTTCGGAGATTGCCATTCTCTCCGGCGATGTTTCGCAGCCGGAAATCGCGCAACAGGCGGTGAACCTGGCGATCGAGCGGTTCGGCCGGCTCGACACCCTGGTCAATAATGCGGGCGCCGGCAAATGGGCGCCGGTGCATGCCACGGATGACGAGACTCTCAATGAAGTCATCGAAATCAGCCTGAAGGCGCCATTCCGCTTCTGCCGCGCCGCACTCGCGGTCATGAAGCCGGGTTCCTCGATCATCAATGTCGGCTCCACTTTCGGGCTGATCGGCGGGCTGGATGGCGGCATTTACTGCGCCGTGAAGGCTGGCCTGATCGGGCTGACGCAAACTTTGGCCGCGCAATACGGCGCGCAGGGCATCCGCTCCAATCTGGTGGCGCCCGGCGTTATCAAGACGGATATGACGAAAGATTATTGGGAGGCCGACGCGTTTAAACGCATCAATGCGGAAATGACGCCTTTCGATCGTGACGGCACGGTCGAGGACGTGGCGAATGCGGTGTATTTCCTTAGCTCCGATCAAGGCAGCTATATCAACGGCCAGAGCATCGCTTTGGATGGCGGCTGGGCGACCACGAAATATCTCAGCATGGAAGCCCTGACCGCCGAACGCGTGCCGAAGGCCCGTGCGTAGATACCCGTTGATTGCCAGAAAGTTTGCCAGAGAGTTTGAAGGAGAACCGATTATATGACTGCGCTTAAGGTCAGCTTCACCGAGCAAAGCGGGGAGGTAAAAACGCTTTCCGCGCTAACCGGTCAAACGCTGATGGAGGTTGGGCGGGACAACGGCGTCGCCGGCATTCTCGCCGATTGCGGGGGCAGCTGCTCCTGCGCCACCTGCCACGTGTATGTGGATCCTGAATGGTTCAAGATCACCGGCGGCCCCGACCAGGTGGAGACGGAAGTTCTGGAACTGCTCGGCGATATCGCGCTGCCCAATAGCCGGCTCTCCTGCCAAATCCGCCTCAGCCCGGAACTGGATGGCATCACGGTAACCGTAGCGCCCCCGCCGTAATTCGCCGCCGGGATTACGCTACTTCGCCAACCCATCCAGCCGGAAATCGCAGAAACTGGCAGTTTCCTGAATTTCGATCAAATTGCCTTCCGGGTCGCGCCCGTAAACTGATTTGACATGGCCCATGTCGATCGGCGCCGGCGCGCCGAATGTCATGCCCAGGCCCAGTAATCGCTCGTATTCCTGCGCGATATCGGTGACATCGACGCAGAAATGCGTGTAGCCCTTGTCCTGCGGGTTGAGGGGCTTTGACACTGCCGGTTCCGGCGCCTCGAACTGGAACAGCTCCATGTAGCACGTGCCGGCGCGCAACATCACGCCGCGCGCTGCCGAGTGCTTCACGTCGATGAGTCGGTCGACGATTTCGGTGTCTTTCCAGGAAAATGCCTCGCCAACCACCGTGAAGCCGAAGGCGTCGCGATAAAATGCGACCATCCGATCGAGATCGCGGACATGAACCGCGACATGGTGAATACCTGTGATCATCTTGCCGTTCCTATTCCTTCCCAGTTGGGGCGATTCTAGGTGCGGCCTCCGGGGCTGCCAATCCTGAGGCGCCGGATTGGCAGAAACAGACAAGCATCGCTGCATGTCGCGTCATTCAGCGGCCGATGCCACGGGCTATGGTCTATCGGTAATTTTGACGGTGCTGCGCATGCCGCAACCGCATACTTGTTCGACGCGCTTGCAAGCGCAAGACGGGAGAGAAAAGCGATGAGCACAACACTGATCGCCGGCGCCCAAATCTTCGATGCGACCGGCGCGCCGCCATTCAAGGGCGATGTTTTGGTGGAGGGCAACCGCATCCGGGCGGTCTCCCGGGCGCCTGGCCAATTGCTGCGCGATGGCGGAGAGGTGATCAACGGTGCCGGCATGACGCTGATGCCGGGGATGGTTGAAGGCCATGCGCATTTGTCCTTTGAGGCCGTGAAGGCGACCGAGGATTTGATCGCGCCCTCGCCCGAGGAACAGGTTTTCACGACGGCGCGCGGCGCCAAGGCCTTGCTGGATGCCGGTTTCACCAGTGCGTATGGCGCTTCGGAAGCCAAATTGCGGCTTGCTGTGGCCGTGCGCAACGAGGTTGATGCCGGGCGCCTGCCGGGGCCGCGGATCCGCGCCGGTTCCATCGAACTCTCGGTCACCGGCGCGATGGGCGATGAAGGCCGGGTGCATGACCCGCGCCCGGGCGGGCCTTCCATGATTGTCGACGGGCCGGAGGAAATGCGCAAGGCGGTGCGGCTGTGCTGCCGGGAAGGCTGCGACAATATCAAGCTCGACGTTTCCGGCGACCCGTTCTACCCGAACACCCCCGGCCACACGACCCCGATGAGCTTCGAGGAAATCGACATGGCGGTGCGTACAGCGCATGCCTATGGCCGCAAGGTCAACGCCCATACGCGCTCCATCGAAGGCTCGAAATCCTGCATCAAGGCGGGCGTGGACGGGCTGTTCCATTGCGAATTCGTCGATGCGGAATTGCTCGACATGATGGAGGCGGCGAAAGATCGCATCTTCGTGGTGCCGACAGTCAGCTTGTTTCACACCATTATCGAGGGCGAAGCCTCACCCTATGGGCTGACGCCGGAAATCGGCGGCTATATGGGGCTGGGCGCTCTGCTTGAGAAATCCGCCGAGACGCATACGGAGCTTCGCAAGCGCGGCATACGGCATTTGATTGGCGGCGATTATGGCTTTGCCTGGAGCCGGCAGGGAACCAATGCGCGGGATTTGAAATTCTTCGTCGATTATTACGGCTACACGCCGGCGGGCGCGCTGCTTTGCGCCACCCGCAATGGCGGCTTGGCGATGCGCGATGCGGGCGATCTCGGCACGATACAGGAAGGCGCCTTGGCCGACCTGCTGCTGGTCAACGGCGATCCCTTGCAGAATTTGTCGATCATGACGGATCCCGATCGCCTCTCGCTGATCATGAAAGATGGTAACATTTACAAGAACGCAACGGGCGCCATTGCCCAGCGCGCCGCCGCCTGAAACGAAGTTAGGACAAGCAGATGAACGTAATCAGCAATCTAAAGCCAGGCGAAGCACGCTGCCCGGCGGAGAGCACGCAGGAGATCATCGCAAAGGACAAGGTCGGGGCGCCTGAATGGGTGCGCTCGGAATCCTATGAATTTCTTGGCGATCAGGACATCCCGACCGAGCGCTATATCGATCCTGCCGTCGCGCAGGCGGAATATGAGCGGCTATGGACCCGCACCTGGCAATTTGCCTGCCGCGAGGAACATATCCCGGAGATCGGCGATTACTACGTGTATGATCTGGGCGCCTATTCCTTCATCATCACCCGCGTCTCTGCTGATGAAATCCGCGCCTACTATAATGCCTGCCTGCATCGCGGCACCAAGCTGCGGGCGTCTGGCACTGAAGGCCGCGCCAGCGAATTCAAATGCAGCTTCCATGGCTGGAGCTGGAATATCGATGGCAGCAATAAGCAGGTCG
>JAMFRY010000182.1 GCA_026225015.1 Alphaproteobacteria bacterium | reverse complement strand
TGCCGATGAATTTCTCAACCCGGCCGGCACGTTCAGCCTCATCAATACCAGCAGCGTTAATGTTGGCGGTACGATCGTGCAGCATGACGACGCAACGGATCTCTATCCCTGGCTGCAAAAGCAATTCGGCTATGCCGGTAGCAAAGCCGGCGCCTATGCCTATTTCCTGACCTTGCCGGCAGGCCAGCAGGAAGTCTTCCTCCGCCAGCTTTATTTCGCCGTGCTGAACACGTCTGGCCTGGGTTTCAACCCTTCGAGCAGCCTTGACCCCGAAGAGATCTACGCGCAAAGCCTTGATCTCAACGGAACCTACGTGCTCGGCCAGGACGCCATCGCCAATCTGTTTCCGGCCAATATGTCCAGCAGCGCCACCCCCGCCGATACCGGCGATATTACATTAACCGGTAACTCGGGCATTCAAACATTGTTCGGCGGCAATATCGAAACGCTGACGCCGGGCGGCCAGACCACCGTCGGCGTCGAAGGCGCCCAGCCCCTCTCCACAGCCGGTGTCGTCACGCAGGGCAGCGGCGATATTGACATGTATGCGCAACAAAGCGTGGAGTTGGGCGAAAGCCGGGTGGTGACCACCTTTGGCGGCAATATCATCATCTGGTCGGCGCTCGGCAATATCGATGCGGGCCGCGGCTCCAAAACCACCATCGTCTTCCCGCCAACGCAACGACTCTATGATAATTACGGCGATATATCTCTCTCGCCCAGCGTTCCCACCTCTGGCGCCGGCATCGCCACACTGGCGCCGATTGCCGGCGTGCCCCCCGGCAACATCAACCTGGTCGCGCCGGTCGGCACGGTGAATGCCGGTTCGGCCGGCATCCGGGTATCGGGCAACTTCAACGTTGCCGCGGCGCATGTGGAAAATGGCGCCAACATCCAGGTGCAGGGAACTACGACCTCGAGCGTTGTCGTCTCCACGCCCAATATCGGTGGTCTCACCAGCGCCGGCAATGCCGCCGGCGCGGCGGCGGCGGCGGCGGCAAACGCCGCGCCGAAATCGCAGGCGGCGCAGCAACCCTCCATCTGGATCGTCGAAATCCTCGGCTATGGCGGCCCCGGCGAGGCCATTCCGCCCAGTGAGGCCGTTCCGGAGGATCATAGCAAGAAAAAGAAGAAGCCGCCGCCGGCAAATCTGAAGGTCAGCATTCCAAGCGCGGCGCGATCGGCCAGCGAGTCATCTGGCCTGCGTTCTACTGCGGGATAGTAACAAGAAAAAAACAGGCTACCGCGCGTTATCGGCAAAAAGCTGCAGCGCCCGGCGCTCTGCCAGGGCGGCATAGGCTTGGTTCAGCGCCGGCGTATGCGAATGGTAGTCGCCAATCGCCGGCAGCAACGCGCCATGCGTCTCGGCAAGGTAGCTTTGCAGGATCAGCGCCGCGGCGGCGATATTGAAGCAGGGATCAGCGATCAAAAGCTGCCGCGTGTCTGCGCCCGAAAGCTGGGCGCGGGCCGCAAGTGGCGCCACCCAGATGCTGTTCACCTGCA
>JAMFRY010000181.1 GCA_026225015.1 Alphaproteobacteria bacterium | reverse complement strand
CACGGCGGCGAAATTGGCGCTGCCTTCGGCGAACCGCGTTTGTGGGTCCCACTTCTCCGGACGGAGCGGCGTGAAGCGGGCGGGCGGCAGCCCGAGGGCAGATGCCACCTTGGTCAACGCCGCATCGACCAGCGCGCCGCAGGACCAGCCGGAATAAACCGCGACATGCAAGGCAGCCTCGCGCAACTCCGGCAAAGTGAGGAAATTTCCAGTGAGCGCGCCGCGCAGATAAAGCTCCAGCGCGTTGGAATCATTGGCGCCAGCCGCGCTGGCAATGGCGATCAGAAAGCGCGAGCGCAGATCGAGACCGGGCCGCGTCCAGACCTCCGAATAGACGAAATCGCGCCAGGTGGAATCCAGCAGGGTTGCCGGTTCGGGGGATGGCAGGCCGGTGAGGTCGGTTTGCCGCTGCTTGCCGCGCGCGCTGCGCTCCAGGGGATCGAGCAAGGTCATGGCGCACCGGCGGGTTTGGAGAGATTCATCCAGACGTTCTTGATGCGCAGGAACTCGTGCAGCCCGGCTTCGCCGCCGAGCCTGCCATAGCCGCTTTGCTTCATGCCGCCGAACGGCGCGCAGGGCGTCATGGCCTCGCCCGAGCCGTTCACATGGATCATGCCGGCATCCAGCGCAGCGGCGACAGTGTGGGCGCGGTGCAGATTCTGGGTGTGGATGTAGCCGCCAAGCCCGTATTCCGTGCCATTGGCGAGGGTAATTGCTTCATCCCCGGTATCGAAGGGCATGACGGCCAGGACGGGGCCGAAGACTTCGTGCTGGGAAATGGCAGTATCGCTCCCGACATCCGCGACGATGGTGATGGGCAGAAAAAAACCATCGGCCTTCTCGCCGCCAAGCCGCTCGCCGCCGGCAATCAGACGGGCGCCGTCTTCGCCGACCGCCTTACCGACGATTCCGAGGATGCGCTCCAGCGCCGCCTGGCTGATGACCGGGCCGAGGATTGAGGTGCGCGCCAGCGGGTCGCCAACCGGGATCCGCGCGGCGATGGCGCTGAGCGTTGCCAGATATTGCTCATAAATTGGGCGCTGCACCAGCAGGCGGGTGCCGTTGACGCAGCCTTGGCCGTTGGCGGCGATGGCGCCGGAGAGCCCGCGTTTGGCGGCATCGGCCAAGTCCGCATCTTCGAAGATGATTACGGCGGATTTGCCGCCAAGCTCCAGCCCGCAGGGTTTCAAGGTTTCGGCGGCGCTGCGGAGGACTTTTTTGGCGGTGGGGCCGCTGCCGACGAACTGGATTTTGTCGATGCCCGGATGCGCCACCATGGCGGCGCCGATATCTGCGCCGCCGGTGATGACATTGAAGACGCCATCGGGAAAACCTGCCTCGATGAATAATTCGCCGAGACGCAGGACGCTATATGGCGCGATGTCCGGGGATTTGACGACGATGCAGTTGCCGGCCGCCAGCGCCGGGGCCACCACCATCGTCGTGGCGAAGAGCGGGCCGTTCCAGGGAATGATGGCGCCGACCACGCCGTAGGGCTCGTAAGCGATATAGTCATGCGCCGGCCCGCCCCAGGTGGCGATGGTGCGGCCCTGAATTTTATCGGCCCAGCCTGCGAAGTAGCGGAATTTCTGCGCGCCGTCCCAGCCGAGATAGGTGGTGGTGGCGATGGTCGAGCCGTTTTCGATGGTGGAAAGCAAGGCCAGTAGCTGGCTGTCCTGCTCGATCAGGGATGCCAGCTTGAGCAGCAGGTCGCGGCGCTTATCGCCGGTGAGTGCACGCCAGGCGGGTGCGGCGGCGCGGGCGGCGGCGACGGCGGCATCGACATCGCTGGCAGCGGCAAGGCGGATTTCGCCGGTGACCTGGCCGGTTGCGGGATAAATATGGGCGAGCGCCGGGCCGGCGCCTTGCGCGAGCTTGCCGCCGATGATGACCGAATGGCGGGGCAGCCTCGACCTGTCTGGCGCTTGGTAGCTCATCTGTCCTCCTGCGATCATCTTGCGGATCGTCACGCTTTGCTGCGACGTTAACCGGATTTGGGCGAGAAATATATGAGTGCTTATTTTCTGTCAATGCACCGGAAAACTGTGAATACATGGGTTATAACTGCAATAATAAGCCGATAATTGGCGGAGCGGCGGTCCGGCTTGTCAAACTGGCCGGGACAGGGCTTGGTGCGGCGATAGGAGCGCTTGTGGAAAGGGATTTGGCCGGGCGGGCGGAGACGATGGTGCCTGGGCAGGATCCTCGGGCCGTGCGCAGCGGGGCGGCGATGCGCTTGGCCTTGCTGGCTTTGCTGGAATCCAAGCCGTTCGAGCATATCACGATACGCGAGATCGCGGCGCAAGCCGGGATAGGGTATGCGACATTCTTCCGGCATCATCCGAGCAAGGAAGCCTTGCTGAACCATATCGCGGCGGATGAAATAGAGCGGCTGATGGCCTTGGCGCTGCCGGCGCTGGATGTGGCGACCAGGCAGGCGGCCTGCCAGGCGCTTTGCCGGTCCGTGGATGCGCACCGGGCGCTATGGACCAGTTTGCTCACCGGCGGCGCCGCCGGCACCATGCGCGAGGCCTGCATTGCGGTCTCGCGGCGGGTGGCGGCGGACCGGGCGGATGCGCCGCCCTGGCTGCCGGTGGAGTTGGCGGTGATCCATGCCAGCAGCGCGATGGTGGAGATCCTGGCCTGGTGGCTGCGGCAGGCCGAACCGTTGAGCGTGGAGCGCATTGCGGATATCCTGGACCGGCTGGTGATTACACCCGTGGTCGGCGCCTGAGCCGCTGCCTTGGGCGCCGGCAAGGCGTTGTTTGCGCAAGTTTTGGCCTAAATGACGGCATGGTTCTTGCTGACCTTCATCGTCTTATTGCGGATTTGTCGCGCGGCTTGCGCGGGAAGCCGAGGGAATTGATGATTTGAACACCTTGCCAGTTTCGACCGGACCGTTTGAAACATGGAACCCGCCCGAGATGGGGATGCCCCGGGCGACCGCGGCTTCCATTGTTCTGGTGGCGTTAATTGTGGCGTTTTGCTATTGGGCTTCCGTAGTTTTGGCGCCGAAACCGCAGCTTGCGCCGATTCAGGTAACGCAGGCGCAGCTGGTGACCTTGCCGAAACCGACGCCACCGCCACCGCCGAAGGTGATTCCGCCGCCCAAGCCGCTGCCGGCGCTTATTCCAAAGCCGCTGCCGGTGCAAAGCAGGATCGTAGTGGCGACAAAACCGCCGCCGCCCGTGCACCATGTTTATAAGCCGGCTCCTCGCCCTGTGATCCATACGCCGGCGCCGCCGGTGTCGGCTGTGCATCCGCCGCCGCAAGCCGCGCCGGCGCCGCCGAGCAGCGGGATTCCGGTTTATGGCCAGGAGATGCATTCGATTCTGGAAGCGAATCAGAGCGTGCCGCCGGCCTTGGCGTCGCTGGGGGTTGGGGGGGTGGTCCTGGTGCAGATTACCGTGGCGCCGGACGGCCACGTGATTTCGGCGAAAATCCTGCGTTCCAGCGGGATTAAGCTGATCGATCAAACGGCGTGGCAACACGCGATGCAAGCGCATTTCGGCGCGTTTGGCTCGGATATGCCCGCCTTGGCGCTGACCTTCGACGTGCCGGTGGATATCCAACCGCAATCCGACGATTCCGGCGATTCGAATTAGCCAAGGATCGCGGATTGTAGGGCGGGTAAGCGAAGCGTCACCCGCCATCTATGGGCTTGAAAAGAGGCGGTTGGCGCTGCGCTCACCGCCCCTACGGCTGCGGCACCGATTTGACGAAGCGCTTTATCGTATCAGGCATCTGTACGGCGGTCATGAGCTCGTGCCAATCGTCGGGCGGATTGCCGCTTGCCAGCATCTTGGCGAATACCGCATACGGGTCCGTGCTTGCGCCGGCTTTGCGCAATGTGTCGCGGTCGTTTACCCCGGCAAAAACGATTATTTTTGCCCTTGAGTCGGCCCGGAAAAATAGCCGGAAGCGGCTACCGCCAAATTTAGCCCTGAACCAGTGGCGATGCGCCTTTCCCAAGCTGTTGCCCTGACGAAATCCGGGGACAAGCGGGTCTTGCGGAATACGGTCAAAAGCCAAGGCGTAAATCGCCGCCAGTGTCTGAGCGTCGGCCTTGCTCCGCCAGCCCTTCAGGTTCGATTGTCTGGCGCGCTCCACGCTCGCCACAAGCCGCTCTAGTTGATCCAGAAATAGCGGGTGAGCATAGTGGCGCCAACCGTGCAGCTCTAT
>JAMFRY010000180.1 GCA_026225015.1 Alphaproteobacteria bacterium | reverse complement strand
TCTCCTTCGCCGGCCCGCGCCGCGTCCGCGCCCCCGGTCTGGATTTAGCCGATTTACCGCAAATCGACGTCACGCTGCTCTCCCACAACCATTACGACCATCTGGACCTTGCCGCCTTGCGAAAGCTCCGCAAGCGTTTCCCGAAAATGCGCATCGTCACCGCGCTGGGCAACGCCGCCTACCTCGCAAAAAGAGGCCTGAGGGACGCGGATGAACTGGACTGGTGGCAGGCGCTACCCCTGGGCGAAACCCGCATCACCGCCACGCCGGCCCGGCATTTCTCCGCCCGCTGGCTGAACGACCGCAACCAGACCCTTTGGTGCGGCTTCATGCTGGAACATCGCGGATCAAAAATCTATTTCGCCGGCGATACCGGCTATACAAGGTCTTTCGCCGAGATCCGCGCCAGACTCGGCAGCTCGGATGTGGCGCTACTGCCGATCGGCGCCTATGAGCCGCGCTGGTTCATGCAAGTGGTGCACATGAATCCGGCCGACGCGGTGCACGCCTATCAGGACCTGGCCCCACTGCAGGCCATCGGCATGCATTTTGGCACGTTCCAGCTTACCGCCGAGGCGATCGACCAGCCCTTGCACGACCTGGCAGCCGCAAAAACCGCCGCAAACCTGCCCGATAACGCCTTCATCACCCTGGATTTTGGTGAGACGCGGCAGTTTCCATGTGGGATTGGAGTCCGTAGGTTGGGTGAGCGAAGCGTTACCCATCAATGACGGTTTTTGGAGCGGGTAGCGGGAATCGAACCCGCGCATCAAGCTTGGGAAGCTAACAGGCTACCATTACATCATACCCGCCTTATGATCCGCCTGATACCGCCGCGGCATTGACCGTGCAAGTCAACCGCGTTACGGCGGGCGCGGATTCCTCGTAATTTGTCCGGCCGGATTGCGGCGAGGCTAAATAAACGCGCTAAAGAGGCTGTACGGCTTGTCTGCCGTCCATTCTCCTATGGCTGGGCGCTTTTTGGAGAGTGAGCCAGAGATGACCAACCAGCCGCCCCGCCGCCCCGCCACCAACCTCATCCATGCCGGGCGTATTCGCACCGAGATGCAGGAAAATTCCGAGGCTCTGTTTCTCACCTCTGGCTATGTGTATGATGATGCGGAACAAGCGGCGGCGGCTTTCGCCAACGAAATTCAGCATCACCAGTACACACGCTTCTCCAACCCCACCACCGCCATGCTGGAGGCGAGGCTTTGCGCCATCGAAGGCGCCGACGCATGCCGCTGTACGGCAACCGGAATGGCGGCCGTCAACGCCGCCTTGCTTTGCGCGTTGAAAACCGGCGACCGCGTCGTCGCCGCCCGCGCTTTGTTCGGCTCCTGCCATTGGATCGTCAGCACCTTGCTGCCGCAATACGGGATCGACGCGGTCTTCGTGGACGGCTCTGACCTTGATGCCTGGGCAACAGCGCTCGGCCGGAAGACCGCCCTGGTGCTGCTGGAAACCCCTTCCAACCCGATGCTCGACATGGTGGATTTGAAAGCGGTTTGTGAACTTGCCCACGCCGCCGGCGCCATCGTGGTGGTGGATAATGTGTTCGCCACGCCGCTGCTGCAGCGCCCGCTGGAATTCGGCGCCGACGTCGTAGTCTATTCCGCTACCAAGCACATGGATGGGCAGGGCAGGGTGCTGGGCGGCGCGGTGCTGAGCAGTAAAAAATGGATCGACGAGGTGTTTCAGCCGTTCTTCCGCAATACCGGCCCGACGATTTCGCCGTTCAATGCCTGGGTGATCCTGAAGGGGCTGGAGACCATGGGCCTGCGGGTTGCCGCGCAATCGGCCGGCGCCGAGGCAATCGCCAGATTCCTGGAAAGCTCGCCGAAAATCTCCCGCAGCCTGTATCCGACATTGAAATCGCATCCGCAGCACGAACTCGCCATGGCGCAGATGTCCGGCGGTGGCACCATTGTCGCCTTCGAGCTCGCCGGCGGCCAGCAAGCTGCGTTCAGGCTGCTCAACGGGCTGAAAATCATTACCATTTCCAATAATCTGGGCGACACCAAATCGCTCGCCACCCACCCCGCCACCACTACCCATCTGCGCATCGGTGCCGAGGAGCGTGGCCGGCTGGGGATTACCGACGGGATTATCCGGCTCTCCGTCGGCCTGGAAGATCCGCTTGACCTGATCGAAGACCTGACCCAGGCGCTGCAAGTAGTTTGAAGCAAGCAGTTTCACATTGGCAGAGCAAAACGGCACTGGTAAGACTAACCGCCAAACGGCTTGGTAAATCACCAGCAGGAGTGTGCAATGGCGTCGAACGTAACCTTCACCCGGCTGGCAAGGGCCGACCTTGGGGAACTTGTCGAGGCCGCGGCCGATGACGATCCGCAGGCCTATATCAGTTTCCTGGCCGCCAATGGCACGTCGGTTGCAGATTACGACTGGGATGGTGAGGCTTTCGGCGTGCTGCTGCCGGTGCTTGCCGATGAATATGATATCGATCTGGAAACCGGCGAAAACGAGATCGTCGCCGATATTTCTGAATCGGTCGAATCGCTGGTTTTTATTCTCACCCTCGATGATCGCGACAAATACATCGAGAAGCTAAGCCCCGATAATTTTTCCGAGGAGGAACTGCGCGAGGCCTATGAGGATTTCACCGAGGAGGAAGACGAAGACGGCGGCGAAATGCTGCTGGACGCCATCGCCGCCATTTTCCAGTCGCTACAGGAAGTAGATTCCGAGCACGTCGTCGTTGTTACAGTGGGTTGAACGTAGTTTGTAGGATGGGCAGAGCGAAGCCCGTCAAACCACCCCAAACTCAGTCGTTCGTATTCTCCGCCGCCGCGCGCAGGTCGGCCGCCCGCGATAGAATTCGGTCTTCCAAACCGCTCACCGTATTCGGGTCCACCGCCGCATCCGCCCATTGACCGTTTTGCAGGACCTGGTGGAACAGCGTGACTTGTATGGCGTTCGCGTTCATTTGCTGGCTGAGGATATAGGCGTTCGCCTTGAAGCGCTCATTCGGCGTGGCCGGCGGCGAATACCAATCGGTGATGACCACCCCGCCAAACGGGTCGGCAGAGGCCAGCGGCATGAAGGAGAGCGTATCCAGCGTTGCCCGCCACAAATAGGCGTTGACCTGAATGCCGGGGCCTTGCTGGCTGCTGTTGCTCTTGCCGCCGCCAAGGGTGAAGAGCGGGTGGCTATTGGCGCTGGCCTGCGCGCCGGGCAGGTTCTGGGTTTCCGGGTTGTTGACGGTTGCGGTGGTCGGCTGCGAATTCCCGCAGGCGCTCAAGCCCAGCAGGCCAAGGGCGATACCGGTCGAGAAGGCAAGTTTCAGCTTAATCCGCAACATAAGTCTCCGTAAGGGCCGGCATGGCCCGATCGCAAATGAGGCTGCTCTTTAGCCGCGCTGCTTGGTTCCGCCAAGTGCCAGGTTGCCCCAAACCAAAAAGGGTGGCGGTTGCCCGCCACCCTTTTCCAACTTAACCCGTTTGAGCGGTAATTACGCGCTTACCACTTGATCGTCGCGCCCACACCGATTGCTTGGCCTTGCGTGTTGCCGCGCTTGGCTGTGCCCTCGGCAGTTTCCAGCGAGGAATTGCCCGGCTGGTGGCGGTGGCCGTAGAGATATTGCGTGAACAGGCTCAAATTCGGGCTGATCACATAGTTTGCACCAACCGCAAAGCCATATTCACTGAGGGTACGGGCAACGCCCTTGGCGACCGGAGCGTAGGCGCCGGAGCTTTGTGAGTTGAAGTAGCTCGCACCGATGACATAGGGTCCAAGCACGTAGGATGCGCCGATGGTATAGGCCAGGGCGTCACGCGCGCCTTTCGGCTTGAACGTGTAACCATCCTCAACCTGACCGCCTTTGAGGTTGGCGCCCAGCGTCAGCCCGGCAAAGGTTTCCTGGGCGCCGAACTGGTAGACATTCAGGCTGTCATAGCCGAATGGCGCGGTTGCGGGCAGCGAGGCAGCGGGGCCGGTATAGGCGATCGGCGCGGCATGCAGCAGGTCGGCGGACGCCTTGATCTTGAAGCCGTCAACCGTGTCCAGATACTGGATGCCGCCATCGACCAGGTTCTTGCGGCGCGAGCCGATATCTCCAGGGACTGGCGAACTGCTGAGATTGGCGCTGGTCGAGCTGGCGAAGGTATCGGTCTGATAGCCTTCCTTCAAGCCGTTCGAATTCGGCTCGTAGCCGATAACAGCGTTCAAACCATCAATAGCAGGGGAGACATACACGACCTTGTCGGTGGCATAAAGCGGGGTCTGGTCGGCATAGATGAATTGATTGCCGCCGGCCGGGACCGAGTTGCTGGGGAACATCAGGGCCTCGCCGCCCTCTAGCGTCCACTGCCCGCCATCGCCGAAGGCTTCAATCACACCAGCTTGGAGCAGGGTGAAGGCGCTGTCGGTCTGGCCGAACCGGACAAAGCCGAATTCCGGGGTGCCGATATAGCCGTAAGCGCGCTTCACGTAGAGGTTGCTCAGGCTGTTGGTGGCGGTGGTTACGGCCGTAACCACTTTTGTGGTGCCAACCGTTGTTGTCGTGGTCGTATTCGTGGCTGTCGTCTTGCCGTTCTGGCCGACGCCGGCATTCGAGTAGCCGGTGCGGATTTCGGTCGCGACGCCGTATTCGATTCCGTCAACGGTCTGTGCATCGAAGCCGGGATAAACGCGGAAATCGCCGATCGTCGTCACCGGGTTCAGCTTATAAGTGCCAGGCGTCGTGGTCGTTGAGGTGCTCGGTATGGTGATCGTGTTGTAGGAGGAACTCTCATCCCCTAGCTCGAACTGCAGATAGCCGTTGAAATGAACGACCAATGTGCCGGCCTCCACAGGTTTGACCGGCTGCGCCCTCGCGCCACCAGACATTGCGAGCGTGGCACTCAATATGGCCACCGAGGCCAGAAGTAACTTGCGCATTATAAAACCTCCAAGATGTACAATTTCGGCCGGATCCGTCCGTGCCTAAATTCAGGATTTTTAGCAGCCCTGTTGACCTCAAACGTGACTGGTCGGGCCGCTTTAAGTCCATAACAACCTGGACAGGCAATGTCAGATCAGTGGCAATTCTTTAATTCCTAGCAACTGTGGCTAGTTAGCCACAGATATATGACAGTTTCGTGAAACTAAGGTGTTAGCGCGGTAATTGCGCCCGCGCCCGCAACAAAACGGCCCAGCAGGCGAATGTTTTCTCCACTCACCCCGCCCAGGCAGTAGAGTTTTAGCCCTTCGAATCGACGGGCCAGGCCTACCCATCTCAAGGCGCCCAGAGAAACCGCGCCGGGATGCGTTGGCGTGGGAAATGCCGGCGAGAGAAATACGATTTCCGCGCCCGCAAGCTTCGCCCGCCGAAGCTCGGAAAAATTATGCGCCGAGGACGTTAGCAGACGCCGCCCCCGCTTGCTCAACCGAACGTAGCCAGGCCGCTTCCCGCCGCGCAAGTGAACGCCCGCGCCGAGGCGCAAGGCGAGTCGCACATCACCTGTCACCACCAGATCAAGGCGCCGCCTTTTGCATAACTTCGCGATCTGCAAAGCCAGTGCCAGCCGTCCCGCAACGTTATCGTGCCTGAAAACCACTCCGCATAGCCCGCGCGGCAAACGGAAAATTGCGTGCAGGGGATCGGGCAGGCGGAGCGTATCGGTGAACAGCCAAAGCACCGGCAGGCTGCTCCGCCGCCTTTGCTTTACCGCCCGTCCCCAGGCCATTAACCCTGCATCCATGCCCGCTCTCCCCGATTCCCCATCCATCGCCGCCGCCCTTGGCGTGGTACGCGAGCGAATCGCCGCCGCCGCTCGGGCCGCCGGCCGCAACCCGGATCAAATCACGTTGGTCGCCGTTTCCAAAACCCACCCTGCCGCCGCCATCGCGGCAGCGATCTCGGCCGGCCAGGCGGTATTCGGCGAAAACCGCGTGCAGGAGGCCGAGCAGAAATTCCCCGCTTTGCTGGCCACGCATGCCGAAACCAGGGTGCATCTCATCGGCGGCCTGCAAACCAACAAAGCCGCCACCGCCGTCCGCCTGGCCCACACCATCGAGACGCTCGACCGCCCCAGACTTGCCGAGGCCATCGCCGACGCCGCGCAAGCCGCCGGCAAGTCCCCCACTTTGCTGGTCCAGATCAATATCGGCGACGAGCCGCAAAAATCCGGCATCTCCACCGCCGGCGCCGACGCGTTCATCCGCGCGATGCACAGCCGTTTCGGCGCGGCATTGCAGGGCCTGATGTGCATTCCCCCCGCCAATCTCGATCCTGCCCCATTTTTCCGGCGTCTCGTCCAGCTGGCCGACAGCCATGGCCTGCCCATCCGCTCCATGGGAATGTCCGCGGATTTTGAGGCCGCCATCGCCGAAGGCGCCACCCATGTCCGCATCGGCTCCGCGATTTTCGGCGCGCGCGAAGTGCACGGAAAATAGCCGTTTTGTGATGAACTCTCT
>JAMFRY010000179.1 GCA_026225015.1 Alphaproteobacteria bacterium | reverse complement strand
GACGATCCGGGCGATTTCGGAAGTTGCTGATGGCGCGGTGGTCATATTTTGTCCTTGGGTAGGTGATGGGCTTCGCTGCGCTCTGCCCATCCTACGATTACAGGATGTTACGATGGCAACCTTAGACCCCGGCGACTGGGCTCAACTCCGCGCCTTGGGCCACCGGATGATGGATGACATGATCGACCATCTCGCCGGCTTGCGCGATATTCCGGTCTGGCGCCCGATGCCGGACGACGTGCGCAACACATTCAAAAAACCCCTGCCGGCAGCGCCAACGGATATGAACGCGATATATGAGATGTTCAGCGAGCGTATAAAACCCTATGTCACCGGCAATACCCATCCGGGCTTCTTGGGCTGGGTGCATGGCGGCGGCAATCCGGTTTCCATGCTGGCGGAATTGCTCGCCGGCGCCATGAACGCCAATTGCGGCGGGCGCGATCATGTCGGCATCGTGGTGGAGCGCCAGGTTATCGCCTGGGCGGCGGAGCTCACCGGCATGCCGCCCTCCAGCAGCGGCGTATTGCTCACCGGCTCATCGATGGCGAATTTCGTGGCACTACTTTGCGCGCGCTATGCGGCACTCGGGGAGCAGGCGCGGCAGACCGGAATAGGTTCCAACCAACTCACCGCCTACGCCGCCGCGACCGCGCATCGCTGCATTGCCGGCGCCATGGATATGGCTGGCATCGGCAGGCAGGCGCTTCGTCTGATTCCCGTCGATGCCAATTACCGCATCAATATTTCCGCCCTCAAATCCGCCATCGCCGATGATGTTGCAGCGGGCAAACAGCCTTTTCTTATCGTCGGCACTGCCGGCTCGGTGGATGTCGGCGCCACCGACGACCTGAACGCGCTGGCCAATATCGCGGCGGATGCAAAACTCTGGTTCCATGTCGATGGCGCCTTTGGTGCGCTGGCCGCCCTTTCGCCCCGGCTCAAGCCGCGTTTGGCCGGTATCGAGCGTGCCGACTCGATCGCCTTCGATTTCCATAAATGGGCACAGGTCACCTATGATGCAGGCTGTGTCCTGATCCGTGACGCGCGGATCCATCTCGCCACCTTCGCGCAAAAAACCAATTATCTGGCGCCAGCCGCGCGCGGCCTGGCCGCAGGCGAGCCCTGGCCGTGCGATCTCGGCCCGGATCTGTCGCGCGGCTTTCGCGCCTTGAAAATCTGGGCCACGCTAAGCGCCTACGGGGCCGAGGCTTTTGGAAAAATCGTCGATGATAGTTGCGAACTGGCACGGCATTTGGCGCGCCGGATCGATACGAGCAGCCGGCTGGAACGCGCCGCTCCGGTAGCGCTCAACATCGTGTGTTTCCGCGTGCACGGCTATACCGATGCGAAGCTTGCAACCCTGGTGGCGGATTTGCAGGAATCCGGACGTTTCGTGCCTTCAACCACTATCCTCGATGGGCGGCTGGCGATCCGCGCCGCCATCGTCAATCATCGCACCACGCTCGCCGATATAAACGGGTTTGTCGATGCGATTCTAGAATATCCGGATTAGCCGGATCGTTCAGCGCCAGCCGCGCCGCCCGCCCCAACCGCCGCCCCAGCCCCAGCCGCCGCCGACGCCCACCACAACCGGCGGCGCATAATAGGCCGGCGCCGCATAATACCCGCCATACCCAGCCCCGTAAGAGGAGGGATAGACCACGCAACCGGATAGCCCGAGCCCCAGCGCACAGAGCGCCGCGGCCAATTTAATCCGGCGAGGAAATGCAGAAAGCTCGCCTTTCCCAAAATTCATCATTAATCCACGCATCTGAAAACTCCTCGCGGCCGGCGCTCGCGCCATGCTGCCCGATTGTAGACTTCCTTATCATTACGGCAAGTTTGGGGCGGAATGGATGCCGTAATGTAATGCTTTGTTGCACAGCCAGCGAAGCAATACTCAGGCGCACTTGCCTCAACCTTGCCACCGCATGGCCATCATTAGCGCCATAGTACCGCGTCATGTCACACACCACATTCGCAACAAGCAATCCACAGAAACATCCCTCAAGGAGCCGCGCCGTGATCCACCCTGTATTGTCATTCCGCCGACTGCTCGCCGTTACTACCGCGCTCAGCATGGCCTTGCCCGCTGCATCCTTCGCACAGGACGCCGATAGCAGCGGCGCCCCGCCCAGCACGGTCGGGCAAATCACGTCTATCTCGGGCAGCGTATCCTTCAACAACTCAGGCTCGGGCGGCTGGGCGGCGGCGGCGGATAATTATCCGGTCAGCGCCGGAGATAGTCTCTATACTCAGGATAATTCCGGCGCGGGCATCGTGTTGAACACCAGCCAGATCACGCTGGCGAGCGACACGGAATTGCAGGTCACCGCGCTCGACAGCCAGAATTTCTCCGCCACGCAATCCCAAGGCGAGGTTGCCTATGCCATCAACGACCTCCAGCCGGGCCAGAGCTTCACCATTACCACGCCGCGCGGCAGCGTAAGCATCAGCCAAAACGGCCAGGTCGATGTCATCTCCGGCGACGCCAATGACCCGACGGTCGTCAACGTCTTTCAGGGCGCCGCCACAATTACCGCCCCCGGCGCCACGCTGCAGGTAGCGGCTGGGCAGTCCGGCGTTTTGTCCGGCAGCGACCAGACGGTAGCCCAACTCGGCCAGGCGCAGCAGGATAATTTCAGCAGCACTGCTTTTGCCGAAAACACCTCTCCGCCGCCATCATACGCCCCGCCTGTGGTCAACCAGATGACCGGCACTGCCGAACTCGGCCAATACGGCGCGTGGCAGCAGAGCCCGCAATACGGCGCAGTTTGGTACCCGGCGGTCAGTGCCGGCTGGACCCCGTATCGCGAAGGCCATTGGGCCGATATTCAGCCCTGGGGCTGGACCTGGGTGGAGAACGAGCCCTGGGGTTTCGCGCCCTTCCATTACGGCCGCTGGGTGGATTACGATGGCCGCTGGGGTTGGGCGCCTGCCCCGGCCTATTCGGAGGGTTATTCCGGGCCGTCCTATCAGCCGGTATATGCGCCTGCCGTGGTCAGCTTTTTCGGCGTGGCGCTTGCCGCCGGCATCACCGCCGCTGTTCTATCCTCGGGTTCGGTGGGTTGGGTGCCGCTGGCGCCGAACGAACCCTATTATCCCAGCTATCATTGCCCGCCCGCCTATATCCGCCAGATCAATCGCGTGAGCGTGCGCAACATCAACGATGTTCATGTCACCAATATCACCAACATGACCACGAATAATTATTACGGCCAGCTTGCCAACCGGCGCGCCGCCACGGTCATTCCGGCTGGCGTCATGAGCCGCGGCGAGCACGTTGCCGGCTACGCCCATACCCCGCCGCAGAACGTGCTGGCCGCCGCCCGGCCCATCGATAGCGGATTTGGCGGCCATGCATCCGCGCAGCAAGCTGCCTTCCGCCTGCCCGCGCCGGCCAGGCCATTGGCGGAACTACGCCCGGCCCCGGCGCCGCATGCAACGGCGTTTGCCGAGCGCCGCAGCCTGCCGCCGGCCACGATCTCGCATGCGCCATTCACCGGCCACGGCGAGGCGGCGCCGCGTGCTTTAAGCACCGCCATACCGATGGGAAACAGGCCGGAATTTGCGCCTGCCTTTGGCTATCATGCGCCGCCTGCGCCGCCGCAAACAGGCGAGCATCTTGGCGCGCTTCCGCCCGCCAATTCCCATCCGGAGGCGGAAAATCACATGGCGCCACCCACCGCCTATCGGCCGGAAAACACGCCCTTCCATCCGCAAGCGGAGCAACACCCCTTCGGCGCACCGCAATCCCATCCGGCGGCGCAGGCCTATCACCCGCCCGCGCCTGAATACCATCCACCGGCTGAGTCCTATCATCCGCCAGCCCCGGCCTACCGTCCGCCGCCTGAGCAATTCCATCCGCAAGCCGTCGCGCAGCCAAGGCAGATTGAAGCGCCGCGTCCGGATCAACATGCCGAGCCCGGCCATGCCGAGCCGCAAAAACACCCTGGCGGCTAGCCGGCTGCAACACGCAACGCATAAAAGGGCCGGCGCAGTACCGCCCCTTTTGTGCGGCCGGCTGTTGGAACCTGGTTTTTATGTTAGAGCCTGCGAATGCGCGGCGGCAATCGATCTTATCGCACGGAATACCCGGGATGAACGCCATCTCGCACCTTACCGAAGTCGATCCGGCGCTTGGGCAGCTCATCAAGCGCATCGGCCCGCTCAAGATCAACCGCCCGGATTACGCGCAACCCTATGAGGCGCTGATTTCCGCCGTCGCGCATCAGCAGCTCCATGGCAAAGCCGCCATGGCGATCCTGGGACGGCTGCAACACCATGGCGGCGGCACATTGCCCGCCCCCGCCGAACTGCTCGCTTTGCCGGATATTGCGCTGCGCGCCTGCGGCTTCTCCGCCGCCAAAACCCTGGCACTGCGCGACATCGCCGCCCGCGCGCTGGACGGCACCATTCCCAACCGCGCCCGCGCCCGGCATTTGAGCGACGCCGCCCTGATCGAACGCCTCACCGCCTTGCGCGGCGTGGGCCAGTGGACGGTGGAAATGCTGCTGATTTTCACGCTGCGCCGGCCAGATGTTTTTCCGGTGGATGATTTCGGGGTCCGCGAAGGCTACCGGCGCATTCACGGGTTGGACGCGCAGCCCAAACCGAAGGCGCTTGGGCTTGCCGCGCTGGCCTATGCGCCGTACCGCTCCACCGCCGCCCTATATCTCTGGCGCGCCGCCGACACCCCACAGGATAAGAAGACGATAGAACCCAAAGCGGCAAAACGCGGTCCCGCGCCGGAGAAATCCAGGAAGTTGTGATCATCGTCAGCTTTTTACGCGGTTTTCTTTGTGCAGTGCAGCGTATTGCTTTTTTCCGCCGCTTGCCCCAGGAAGTGGCCAAGCCAACAGGGACTCACGATGGATATTCTGCACGCCGTTTTGTTCGCCATCCTGCAAGGGGCAACCGAACTCTTCCCCGTCAGCAGCCTGGGCCACGCGGTCATCGTGCCGAAACTGTTGCATTGGCATATCGACCAGGCCTCGGACTCCTTCCTACCCTTCCTGGTGATGCTGCATCTTGGCACGGCGATCGGCATGCTGGTTTATTTCTGGGCGGATTGGCTCGCCATGCTGGAAGGGGTGATCGGGCGCGGCTATGCGGTTGAGGTAAAAAACCAGCGCAGCCTTGTGGTTCGCCTCATCATCGCCACCCTGCCGGCCGTGGTCATCGGCGCCATCGTGAAAAAGCCGGTCGCGCATCTCTTCGCCAGCCCGCTCATGGCCTGCCTGTTCCTCATCGCCAATGGCGGTCTGCTCT
>JAMFRY010000178.1 GCA_026225015.1 Alphaproteobacteria bacterium | reverse complement strand
GTTTGAGCAGATACCGCAGCCGGTGACGAGTGCCGTGATGTTCTGCCTGATGGATGTCTCTGGCTCAATGACCGAGCATATGAAGGACCTCGCCAAACGGTTCTTCAAGCTGCTCTATCTGTTCCTCGGCCGACGCTACAAGAACGTTCAGATCGTCTTCATCCGTCATACCCATCTGGCGCGCGAGGTGGATGAGGAAACGTTTTTTATGAGCCGGGAGACCGGGGGCACGGTGGTTTCCACCGCCTTTGAGGAAATGCTGCGAGTGGTGGCCGCCCGCTATCCGCGCGACCAGTGGAATATTTACGCCGCCCAGGCCTCGGATGGCGATAATACCGCGGTGGACAATGCCAAGGTGGTGCAGCTCCTGAAGCAGAAGATCCTGCCGCTCTGCCAGTATTTCGCCTATCTGGAGGTGAAGGACGAGGATGGCAGGGAGATGACCACGGATCTGTGGCGGACCTATGAGCATCTGGTGAAGTCCGGGCAGGCGATCGCCATGCGCAAAGTGAGCGAACGCAGCCAGATTTTTCCCGTTTTCCATGAACTGTTCATGCGTGGCGGCCAAAGCCAGAACCAGAACCAGAAGGTGAACGCATGAGCGTCAGCATTGCAAAACAGGCGCCGGTGGAGCGGGACTGGAATTTCGACCGGCTGCAGCGCGCCTATGACGCCATGAGCGAGATCGCGCTGAAAGAGCTGAAGCTCGACATCTACCCCAATCAGATCGAGGTGATCACCTTCGAACAGATGCTGGATGCCTATTCCTCCGTCGGGTTGCCGCTGATGTACAAGCATTGGTCGTTCGGCAAGAATTTTGCCCGCGATGAGCTGCTCTACCGCCATGGGCTGCGTAATCTTGCCTATGAGATCGTCATCAATTCCAATCCCTGCATCGCCTATCTGATGGAGGAAAACTCCATGATGATGCAAACCCTGGTAATGGCGCATGCCTGCTTTGGCCATAACCACTTTTTCAAGAACAATAACCTGTTCCGGCAATGGACCGATGCGGAAGGCATTCTGGATTACCTGGAATTCGCCAAAACCTATATCGCCCGCTGCGAGGACCGCTACGGCGAGGATGCGGTGGAGAACGTGCTGGACGCGGCGCATGCGCTGATGAGCCAGGGGGTGAACCGCTATACGCGCCGCAAGCCGCTGAATTTGCGTGATGAGGAGCGCCGCACCCGCGAGCGGCTGGAGGAACAGGAGCGGACCTATAATGAATTATGGCGCTCGGTTCCCACCGCCGGCGCGCGCTCCCGGCAATCCTATAACGAATCGGAACGACGCAATCTGCTGGGACTGCCGGAAGAGAATGTATTGTATTTTCTGGAGAAGAACGCGCCGCTGCTGAAGACTTGGGAGCGCGAGATCCTGCGCATCGTCCGGCATGTGGCGCAGTATTTTTATCCGCAGAAACAGACCAAGATGATGAATGAGGGCTGCGCGACCTTCGTGCATTATTATGTGATGAACCGGCTGGATGAGACCGGATTCCTCGATGAAGGCGCGATGATGGAGTTTTTCCAATCGCATACCGGGGCGGTGTTTCAGCCGGACTTCGATCATCGCGGCTATTCCGGCATCAACCCTTATGCGCTTGGCTTCGGCATGATGCAGGACATCAAGCGCGTCAGCCTGAATCCCACGGATGAGGACCGCGTTTGGTTGCCCGAAATTGCCGGCAAGGGCGATTGGGTGGAAATTTTGAAGCATGGCTGGGCCAATTACCGCGATGAGAGCTTTATCCGGCAGTTCATGAGCCCGGCCTTGATGCGGAGCATGAAATTCTTCGATTTGCATGACGACAGCAAGTCCGATCTGACGGTCAAAGCCATCCATAACGAGCGCGGCTATCAGCGCGTGCGCACCAAGCTGGCCGACCAATTCGACGTGGTGCAGAACGAGCCGGAAATCGAGGTGGTGGACGTGGACCTGGATGGCGACCGGCAACTGCTGCTGCAGCACCGGGTGTATTCGGGCATTCTGGCCAAGGAGAAGGATACTGCCATGGTGCTGCAGCATCTGGCCAATCTCTGGGGCTATGAGGTGCGGCTGACCGAGGTTTCGGCGCAGTCCGACGTGGTTTTGAAGCAGCATAGCGCCGCGCCGGCGCGGTAACGCTTGCCGTGACGCTGAGCGCCTTTTTCTGGCCCCTTTGAGGACCACAGGCTGACATTATTCCCCGCGATAGAGACATCATGAGCTCTGGAGGCTCAAATGATGACCCTTTCGATCACAAATCTGAAAATAGCGGCAGTTGTGGCAACGTTGAGCATTGGTCTCGGTTTTGCCCATGCTGCGAAAGCCGATCGGGGCGACCAAGGCGGCCGGAATGACGGCGGCGCGGGGTGGCATGATCACGATTATGACCACGATCATGACCACGATCATGACCGCTGGCGCCATGATTGGGGCGGAAGCTATTACCAGCCGCCGCCGCCATATTACGCGCCGCCGCGCGTTTACTACGTCCCTCCCCCGCCGGTATATTATGCGCCGCCGCCGGTGTACTATACACAGCCGGGATACTGAGCGTAATCACATCAAGTGGAAATCGGCCGAGCGATTGGCCCCACATGAAAACCGGCTAAAACTTTCGTCGTTGCGGTGGAATTTCATTTCGATTGCGCCAAGCTTGCGGAATGTCAAAACGGGATGGTTGCAAACATCCCCACCGCCGCCAGCGCCATGACGCCGGTGGCGAGCCAGCCGAATGTTCTGAGGATGGGCCCCAATACGAATTCGCCCATCACCACTTTGGTGCAGGCCAGAACAATCATGATCGCCATTACTGGCACGGCGACAACACCGTTGATGACGGCGCTCCAGAACAGCGCCTTGATCGGATCGATGGGCGTAAAATTCAGTAACGCGCCCACAACAAAGGCAACAGCTATCGTGCCGTAGAAGGCCTTAGCGCGATTGGCCTTCAAGGCCAGGCCTACGGGCCATTGGAAAGCCTCGCCCATTGCATAGGCCGCCGATCCCGCGAGGACCGGCACAGCAAGCAAACCGGTTCCAATGATTCCGAGGGCGAAAACGGCGAACGCAAAGGGGCCGGCAATCGGTTTGAGCGCCTGGGCCGCCTGCGATGAGGTTGTCACGTTGGTGATCCCGTGGGCGTTCAGCGTTGCCGCGGTGGTGGTGATGACGGCAAGCGCGATGAGGTTCGAAAATGCCATGCCGATATAGGTATCCCAGCGAATCCGCCGCATCTCCGAGGGAGCTTGCGATGGCGCGGCTTTCAGCGGCTCCGCGGCATCATCCTCCCTCTCTTTTTCCACCTCCTCCCCGGCCTGCCAGAAGAACAGATAGGGGCTGATGGTGGTGCCAAGCACGGCTACGATCACCGTAAGGTAGTCTCCGGTAAATTTGAGATGCGGGAGCAGGACGCCGGAAATCGCATGCTTCCAGGGAACGCCGGAAACAAACACCGTCGCGACATAGGCGAAGAGCGAGAGGGTGAGCCATTTTAGTACCGAGACATAGCGCGTGTACCTCACAAAGACTTCGAGCAGAACCGAACAAACCGCAAAGGCCGCAATGGCGATTGGCGTGGGTAAGGGCACGAGCAATCGCAACGCGGCGGCCATTGCCCCCAGATCCGCGCCAAGATTTATCGTGTTGGCCCCCAGCAGCAGGAGTACCACCGCGTAGAGCAGCCATTTCGGCGCGTGCCGGCGCATATTGCCGGCAATACCGCGTCCGGTTACCCGGCCAATCTGCGCGCTGACCAGTTGAATGGCGCACATCAGGGGGTAGCTGAACAGCATGGTCCAACCGATGGTGTAGCCGAATTGCGCGCCCGCCTGCGAATAAGTGGCGATACCACTTGGATCATCGTCGGATGCGCCGGTGATAAGTCCGGGACCCATGACCTCTATAAGCTTGGGCCGCGGCGGCCGTTTCACCTCCTCGCCTGAAGGCTTCACAAGTTTTTGCTCGGACATATCCGGTGCAGACCTATGTTTCGGATCCTGGACGTATCACAGCGGCCGGGTCCGCGGATATAGCGGCGCACCCTTGCCACCCTTGCTCAACCCAGCCGCCTTGCTGACCGTGCTCGCAGGATGGATAACGCGGCGATGGAAAAGCTGGAAAACCGGTCAGCCGCCAAGGAAGAGATCGTTGGATTCCTGGAAGGCCGGCTTGGCCGCGTGCATGCGCGGCAGCGGCTGGGCGCAGAGACCGCGCATGAGGCGCAAGCCTTTGGACAGGGACTGAATTTCTTTCACGTCGAAAACTGGTACTCGGCCCATTCCGTGATCCGCTCGGTGTTGCGGGTAAGCGGGCTGTATAAGCGTGGCCAGCGCAACGCCGGCGATGTGCGGCTGCGGCACAACCATGTTGGCTGCAAACGCCTGCCGACTGCGTTCGACGGATTCACCATCCTGCATATCAGCGACATGCACGCCGACATCAGCCAGGATGCCATGCAACGGGTGACCGAACTACTTGCTGACCTGGCATACGATATCTGCGTGCTGACCGGCGATTTCCGCGGCAAAACCTTTGGGCCGTTCGCCCCGGCGATCGCGGGCGTGGAGCGGGTCCGCGCGCATCTGCACGGCCCCGTATTCGGCGTGCTGGGCAATCACGATACGATCCGCATGGCGCCGGCGCTGGAGGAAATGGGCATCCGCATGCTGCTCAATGAATGCCTGGCGATCGAGCAAGGCGGGTCGCGGATTCATCTGGCCGGGATCGACGATGCGCATTTCTTCCGGGCGGATAATATCGAGAAGGCGGGCGATCCGATTCCGGAAGGGGAATTCGCGGTGCTGCTATCGCATACGCCGGAGATTTACCGGCAGGCCGCCCATGCCGGGTTCGACTTGATGCTGAGCGGACATACGCATGGCGGGCAAATCTGCCTGCCGGGCGGCGTTCCGCTCACCCTGGATTCGCACCTGCCGCGCCGCTTCGGCGCCGGCGCATGGTGCTATCAGGGAATGGCAGGGTATACTTCCGTGGGCGCCGGATCATCCATGGTCGCGGTTCGGTTCAACTGCCCGCCGGAAATCACGCTCCATCACTTAAACCGCAGTTGAGGCTTTCCATGTTCAGGTGGGGCCCGAAGATGCGCGGACTGCCTGCTCCGACAGCACCACTTTCAGCGGACGGTGGTCCGAGGCGCCTTGCTCAAGTACTTCGGCGGAGAGGCAATGCAGGCCGCGGATGAAGCAACGGTCCAGCCGGAGCGGGATCAGATTACTCATCCGGTGCGTAGCGTGGCGGCTGCCGACATCGGAGAAGCCCGGCAGAAACGACGCGCCCACCATGTTGCAATCGCCGAGGATGGCCGAATGTTGCGGTAAGGCGGCGGAGACGCGTCGCAATTGCCGGCGGTTGAGCATCTGCCCGTGCGAGAGATGGACATTGGCCACGCTGAAGCCGCCCATATCCACGATCTGGCAAACCCGCCTGACGATGAGCCCGCGCTGCAAGGTGAGGCTCGCCGATGGGCTGTGCAGGGCTTTCGGGCTCCAGGCCGCCAGGCCATGCACCCGGCCCGGCAGGGCGATCCGCGCGTAATGGCCGCCAAGCCTCTCAGCCAGATGGTCAATCTCGGCGGTGACCTCCTGCATCAATAGCAGGTCCGGCTGATGGCGTTGCGCCAGGGCAGCGACGTTATCCACCCTGGCGCCGATGGAATGCAGCAGGTTCCAGCTGATGATGGTGCACTCAGCCATTTTTATCGGTTTTGTCAGCGCGCCATAGCTTTAGGGCCTGGATCAGCAGGATGACGCCCGGCCAGATGGCGATCACGGCGATGATCCAGGCGATCAGATGCGGCAGGAAAATTGCGAAAAGCCCCAGCGCCAGGAGTGCGATGCCCCCGCTTAAGACCACCAGGGATTCTTCCGGGTGCAATTCCCGGCGGCGGGAGAAGGAGGCAGTGAGCGTGCTGCCAATGCCAATGGCGCCCGAGAAAAACCGGCTGGCGCTGGTGCCGCTGCCACGGCTGGAACCATCACCATCGGAGGAGACCGGCTTGGCCAGGCCGGTACGGCCCAGCGCCAGCACCACCTCGGTGGAATTTTCCATATCCGCTTCGAACATCGCCTCCATCTGCCGGGCCAAGTCGTGATCCTTGATGGTCACGTCCAGCTCACGATTCGTCACCCAACTGGCGAGGTTGGAATTGCTGGAGCCGATGCGCGTCCACACCCCGTCCGCTACCGCGGTTTTGGCGTGCACCATCGGGCCGTTCCATTCGAACACCCGAACGCCAGCCTGCAAAAGCGGCCGGTAGGCGGATTTGGAGAGCGCGCCGACCAGCGGCCAATTGCTGGAACCCGGAACCAGCAGCCGCACATCCACCCCGGCTTTGGAGGCATTGGCCAAAGCACGCACATAGGCGGTGGTGGCGACGAAATAGCCGTCCGTGAGCCATAGGGAGCGGCCGGCGATTTCCGCCACCAACTGTTCCAGGCGATACAGGCTCAATCCATCCGGCCGCCCCGCGACGACCGAAATATCCACGCCTTCCTCCCCGTCCGCTCCGAGGGAAGAGGCCGGCGGAATGTCGGGGCTGCGATAGCGGCGCGATCCGGCCGCCGCCCAGCTATCGGCGAAAGCGGCATCGATATGGCTTACCGCCGGGCCGCGGATTTCGATGGCGGTGTCGCGCCAGGGCGGAATGTTAAGGGCCGCATCGCCCATCCAGTCATGGCCGATGCACAGGCCGCCGGTGAAGGCGACCTCGCCATCCACGACGAGCACCTTGCGGTGGTCGCGGCTGATCCAGCGCAGCGGGTCAGTGAGATGCGGGGGATTGTAGTGGCGCAGCTCTATCCCGGCATCGCGGAATTGCTGCCAGAATTTCGATGAGCTGCGCTTCAGGCAGCCGAGCCAGTCCACAATGATCTGGCAGCGCACGCCGCGCCTGGCGGCGGCGATCAGCGCATCGGCGAAACGCTGGCCCAGCGCGTCTTCCTGCAGGATATAGTTTTCCAGATGCACCTGGCTGCGCGCATTACCGATGGCTTCCAGCCAAGCGGGAAAAGCCTGCGGACCATCGCGCAGCAGGCGGACGCGGTTGCCGCTGGACTGCTGGGCGTCCGCCACCCGGCAGAAAGCCCGGGCGGAGAGCGCCTCCAGCGGGTCGAGCGGCAAGGACCCGGCCTTTAGTGGCGAAGCAGAATTCCGCGCCCGGCATAACGTGCGGCCGAGCCCAGCTCGGATTCGATCCGCAGCAGCTGGTTGTATTTTGCCGTGCGGTCGGAACGCGCCAGGCTACCGGTTTTGATCTGGCCGCAATTGGTGGCAACCGCGAGATCGGCGATGGTGGAATCCTCCGTCTCGCCGGAGCGGTGCGACATCACGGCGGTAAAGCCCGCGCGATGCGCGATTTCCACCGCATCCAGTGTTTCGGAGAGCGTGCCGATCTGGTTGACCTTCACCAGGATGGAATTGCCGGTGCCGGAAGCGATGCCGCGGCGCAGGCGCTCCGGGTTGGTGACGAACAGATCATCGCCGACCAGTTGCACTTTTTTTCCGAGTGTATCGGTGAGCAGCTTCCAGCCTTCCCAGTCATCCTCGGCGCAGCCATCCTCGATGGAGGCAATGGGGTAGCGGAAGACCAGGTCTTCCAGGTATTTCACAAAGCCGGCGGCGTCGAATTTCCTGCCCTCGCCTTCCAGATCGTAGATGCCGTTTTTGTAGAATTCGGTGGAAGCGCAGTCGAGCGCGAAGGTTACGTCCTCGCCCGGTTTGTAGCCGGCGCGCTCGCAGGCTTTGGAGATGAAGCCAAGCGCTTCGTCGGCGGATTTCAGGTTCGGCGCGAAGCCGCCTTCATCGCCGACATTGGTGTTGTGGCCGGCCTCGGAGAGGCCTTTTTTGAGGGTGTGGAAGATTTCCGCGCCGACCCGGATCGCGTCCTTCACCGTG
>JAMFRY010000177.1 GCA_026225015.1 Alphaproteobacteria bacterium | reverse complement strand
TCGTCGTCTGGTTTTCGCTCGGAGTCTCCGAGACCATCCCCAGTCGGGCAAGTGCGTTCATTGCGAACCCCCTCAACTAGTAGACAGCCTGTAGGACACGGCACCGCGCCGTGACCCCCTTGGGCTAAGAGCGGCGGCTTATGCGGCACACACCCCTTTGATGCAAGAGATTTATTCAAAAAAATTGTGAAAGTTTTGAAGCGCCGCCACCAAGAACTGTCAATGCACGGTGTTAGCCGAGGGGGCGGGGGCTGATCCGGTTGGGATTTTGGCAGCCTCGTCCACCATCGCCGGGAGCGCCTGCAGCGTGGCGATTTCATGCAAGGCCTGGGTCAGACCTTGATCGCCGGTCAAAGCCGGCGTGGTGAGCGTCTGGAATACCTGACCCGCGGCATCTGCGCTCACCCGGGAGCCGTATTGCGAGGAAAGCGATGCAAGCATGGCTGCATCGTTGTTATGCGATGCCGCGGTCGCCAGGCGAAGCAGCAGGTTTTCCTGATCGCGGTCGATCGGGCCGGAGCCGGGCACGGACTGGCTAACAAGCGCGCTCAGCGCCTGCTCCGCCTGCGGCCACTGCCCGGATTGCTCGGCAATCTGCGCCTGGGTATCAAGCGCTGGATTGGAAAGCCCTGGATTGGAAAGCCCTGGGGCAGTGGCGAGTTGCGGCGCCCCGGCCGGGGCTGGAGGGATGCCTCCCAAGGTGTTCACGGCCGCAATAGCGTTCCCAGCCGCCGCCTGCGCCTTGGCTGCAAGCATGCTGCGCTGCTCTGCCAGATCGGCTGGCAGGTTATCCGCCTGGGTTTGCGTAAGATCGGCCAGCGCCGCAACCGGGCTGCCGGCATCCAGATCTACCTGCGCCAGGGTTGCGCCCAGCCTGGCCTGAGCCGTCCCCTGCGGCACGGATTGAATGAGGTGGCTAAGGATCGGTGCGGCGGTGCCCGGCAGGTTCAGCGAACCCAGCCGCTGCGCCAGCAGGCTGATCACCTCGGTATTTCCCAGCGGGATCAAATCCTGATTTTGTTGCAGAACAGCAACCGCCTCGAAAGGCGATAGCTTGGCGAAACTGGTGCTTTTCAGCATTTTGAGAAACATCGCGGCACGGGTGCCATCAATCTCCTCGCGATGGCCAGGGAAAAGCGCGTGGGCCGATTGCAACATGCCGAAGGCCTGCACCCATTGCCCGCTATCGGCGCGCAATTCGGCGATTCGCAGGCGTAGATGCCGCTCATGCTGCGGCGTTCGCCAATCGAAAAGTTGCGCATCCAGCGCATCGGCGGCCTTCGCGTCTGTCAACTGGCCGGCGGCGTGCCGCAACTCAACCGCGCGGTCTTCCGCAATGCCGGCAACCCGGTCATCCTCGCCGAGCGCCAGCGCTTGATAGGCCGCCAGTGCGGCTTTTGGCTGGCGCTGATCTTCCAGTATTTTGGCGCGCGCGAGATCGAGCCCCCGATCGGCGGGATCGGAATCGACAAGCAGCTTCGCCGCCGGCATTTGCCCGTTATCGGCCAGGGCTTCGGCGATCTCGGCGGCGACCCGATCGCGCAATGCTTCCGGATAGGTTTCAAACAGCTCCAGCCCGGCGGCCAAGCCTGCCATGGCAGCAGCGCCGGTATGGCCCTGATCCACGGCGCCGAGAGATTGCCAGAAGGAAGTTTCCGTGCCGGGAACGATACCAGGAGCGGTGAAATCCCCCGGTTGACTTCGATGCGCCAGCACATTGGCGACGGCGCGCATTTTTGTGAGTTGGGTGTTGTACTGCGCGGCCGGATTTTCCAGCACGGCGGTATCCAGCACGCCATTGGCTTCCGGCCCCATGCCGAGCGCCAGCATGTCCTGCGCCAGCGTGATCTGGGCGCCGATCCGTACCAGAGGAGGAAGGATGGCGACAGCCCGCTGATCCGCAACCATGCGATTCCAGAGATCGGCGGTGCCGCCATGCGGCAGCGTGATGATTTGACCCGAAATGGCCGGCGCAGCGGCGGCAATTACCGGCGCCGGCGGCACCACTCCCAATGGCAAACCGTCCGGTGAGTCGCTGACCAATTCGAAGCCTTTAAGCGACGCGTTGAGCGCAAGATCATCGGCCTGCGGTACGACCACAACGCCCAGCCAGGCGGGCAGCACAGCAAAACCTGGCCCGGATTTCCCGAACTTTGCCGCATCGCCGGCTTGCATCACCGTGCCAACCAGCAGATCGCCGCCGGTGAGCGGGTCGGTAATGACGATCGACTGGTTGGCCGACTGCATGGGAAACTCTACCGCCGGGGCGGCGGTTAGCGGTGGCCCCGAAGCCGGCGCCGCCGCGGCGACCGCGGCGACCTGCCAGCCGCTAGAAACCGGCGTCAATGCCAGCGAGTCGGCAGCGGGCAGCGCAAAACTGATCACCTGCGCATTCTGCAGGCTAAGCATGGTGGCGCCGGCGAAGAGGGGCGATGATTGCAGGGCGGTGAGATCGGGAATCTCGGAGGTATCGAAGACGATGATCGCCTGATCGCCGCGCCGGAATGCGGCGGCGCCTGGCTCGGTGGCGAAATCGATGGTTTCGGGGCCGGAGGTGACCGGCGTGGAGGTGACCGGCGTGGATACGACCGGCGTGGATACGACCGGCGAAATATCGTTGGCCGCAGCAGCCGTGACCGGCGGCGTTGGCGCGATCTGGGCGGCAGGCGCCATCCGGGCGGCGGGGCTGACCGCTTGCAAGGCTGGTTTTGGCCCGGCAGCCGGCAGCAACGCCGCAGCATTGGGGATCACGGCCGGAATCGGCGCCGCCCGCTTGGCGGCATCCTTCGGCAACTCTGCAGGCCGGGCTTTGGCCGCTGGCATTGCGGCCGTGCCCAGGCTGGTATCCACCACCACGCGATTGCCAAGCTGGTAGATGCGGGGCGTGGCGCCGGGCGCAAGCTGCAGCCGGACGATTCCGGAGCCACCTTGCATGGCCTCTACGCCCGGGATGTGCGGCGTAACAGATCCGATCGGCTCGGCCGGCGTAAACTCAATGGTCAGTGTGCCGCCGTCCAGATGGCTCTGATAGGTTTCACGGGCCGAAAATTCAAAGACCAGCCTTCCCATGTCGCCATGCCGGCCCTGGCGGATGCCGACTGCAGGATCGGCGGTGGCTATAAAAGGTTGAGCGGCAATAAGAACCGCCAGGCTAAGCCCAAGGCCAAGCCGGGCATGGCGCAACATGCGATTCGCGGCGATGGTCACTGCCCTGGAGCCGGCGCGGTGTTTCCAAGCGTGACGTCGCTACTTTGACCGGCCATCAATTCGGTCGCCTGCCTGGCCTTATCCGGCGACATCTGCGCCAGGATGAGCGCCGATTTGCGGCTATTCATGCGGGTCAGCACCGGCAGCAGAACATTAAGTTCGAGCCCGTCGAATATTCCCGCCGCCGATTGCGGGTCCATCGCCTCATAGGTTGCCACCAGCGCCTGCCAGCGGGCTTCCGCCGCTGCGCTCTGGTTCTGCGAAAAGGCGTTCAGCCGATCTTCCACCGCCTGCAAACCGGCAACCTGCGCGGTCAGACTTTTTTCCGAGGCGTCCACCAGCGCCTGCTTGGTGTTAAGGGCGACTTCTCTGGCGTCCAACGCGGCCGCGCGCTGGCGCAAGGCGGAAAGGAGCGCAATCTCGCTGGGATTCACGCCGGCCTGCAGCGGCGGGCAAACGGCCGGCGGCGGCTGAGTGGAATCCCAGTTGACAGTTGGCGCATAAGGTTGTGTTGCCGCCACCGCCGCTCCCGATGGAAATCCGGTCAATGCGGCGCTGCCCAGCAGCACGCATTTCTGGCCCAGCAGCAGCCCCATGGCGATGATGGTCACCGGCAGAATTCTAGGGCGTATCATTCGGAAGCGCCTAAGCTATGCGCCAGCACGCAAGACGCAGCACTGCCGCCCAATCGTTTTTCATCCGATCGTCTTTTAGGGGAGTTATTCATTGCGATACCCGTAGCACTTTCAGCAGATCACGTTCCGCCTTGCTATAGGCCGGCTTCGCCGCAGCCGGCGCGCCTTGCGGCGATTCTTCCGCCGCCGCGGCGACGATCCGCCCTGATTTGATAACGGTCTCCACTTTCGCGGCAACGCTCTCCAGCCGGTCCAGCAGATATTGCATATCCTGCTGCGCCTGCGCGGCGACCCCGATCTGCCCGGTCAACGACCGCCCGGTAACATCGGCCATGTGCTGTAGCGACTGTATCCCGCGATCGGCATCATCCAGCGCCTTGCGGATGGTCGACAATACATCAGTGAGGCCGGCGCGATCCTTGCGGAGTACGCTGATGCTGCGCTCCAGCCGCATGGCGTAGAACAAGGTTGCCGCAAGCATGGCAACCAGAACAAGTTCGAGCACCCAGGCCCAGATGCTCATTTGTTGTTACCGGTCACCTGCCCGGTAATCGTAAGGGCGAGCCGGTTGTTAATGTGCCCCAGACTGGCGTTGAATAACGGAACGCCGCCGCAACGTAATTGCACTTCGGCTCCCATGGGCACGCTGATCGGCAAAGGCCGGCCGGGTTCCAGCTCCAGAATATCGGAGAGCCGGACAGACTGTTGGTCGAACAATGCA
This sequence comes from Alphaproteobacteria bacterium, assembly GCA_026225015.1. Taxonomy (GTDB): domain Bacteria; phylum Pseudomonadota; class Alphaproteobacteria; order Acetobacterales; family Acetobacteraceae; genus Acidocella. The sequence continues at coordinate 1,026 of JAMFRY010000177.1, read as the reverse complement.
TCCAGTTCGATATCAGTTGTCCACAACTCGTCAGCAAGATGCGATTCCCAGATATGATCGCGGCCGAATTTCTCGCCCATGAATTTCTGCAGGAGCAGATCGCGAACCGGCTCCAATGTCGCGTAGGGCAGCACAATTTCGATGATCCCGCTGCGCCCCTCCATATCGATGCGCAGCCGCACCACAATTGCGGCATTGGAAACCCGTGAAATGACCGCGAAACGCGGGTTGGTCTCCAACCGGTCGAAGCGGAAGCGCACTTTCGAGACAGGCGTGAAGCTAGTGGTGAAATCGGCGAGAATAACCTTCACCAAACGTTCGACCAGGCCGCGCTCGATCGGGGTATAAGGCCGGCTATCGGGCGGGACCAGCGCGCGACCATGCCGGCCGCCCAGCACCAAGTCGATCATGTTGTAGATCATGCTGGAATCCAGGGTGAGCAGCGCGGAATTATCCCATTCCTCGGCGCGAAATACCGCCAGCATGGTTTGCGGCGGCAGGTTCGCAAGATAATCGCCAAGCCTGGAGGAAGTGATGGATTCGATGGTGGCTTCCGCATTATCGCTGGTGAAGTTGCGTAAGGAGGTGGAGAGAATCCGAACCAGCCGGTCGAAAATGATCTCCAGCATCGGCAGGCGTTCATAGGAAATCAGTCCGGAGCGGATCAGCCGCTCCATGCCGGAACGCACCGGCTCGTCAAAATTCATCAGGCTGTCGATTTCCGCCTGATTCAGCATGCCCCTCTCTTCAGATTCGAGATCCGGCAGCGGGCTGGTGTCGGTCTCGCTCATTGCACGACCATCTCAATAAATAGAACATTCTGCACGGCTGCCGGCGCCACGACGATATTCGCCCGCGATAGCAGCGCCTCCCGCAGGCGGTACAGGCCTTCCCCGCCGCGCAGGTCATCCGGCTGCATGGTGCGCAGATAGGTCTGGAACAAGTCGATGATGGCCGGCATCTGCGCGTTCACAGCGGCGGCCGATGCGGCGTCCGTCACTTCGAGTTCCGCCTGCATTTTGGCGT
>JAMFRY010000176.1 GCA_026225015.1 Alphaproteobacteria bacterium | reverse complement strand
TAGAAGATGCGGCCGAAATGCCGTTCGTCGGGGAAAATCTCGTCCTGCTGCGGCAGAAATGCGCCGCCTGAATCAACCATGTAAACGCAGGGCAGATTGTTCTGCCGCGCGATATCCTGGGCGCGAAGGTGCTTCTTCACCGTCATCGGATAATAGGTGCCGCCCTTGATAGTCGCATCATTGGCGACGATCATGCATTCGCGGCCTGCGATCCGGCCGACGCCGGTGACGATGCTGGCCGAATGCACGTCACCGCCATAGAGGCCGTGGGCGGCCAGCGGCGACAGTTCGAGAAACGCCGTGCCGGGATCGATCAGGAGATCGACGCGCTGCCGCGCCAGCATCTTGCCGCGCGAGGTGTGCCGGGCGCGCGAGGCCTCGCCGCCGCCGCCGGCCACGGCATCGAGCTTGTCGCGGAGTTCGGCCACCAGCGCGCGCATGGCCTCGGCGTTGCGGGCAAAATCGGGCGAGGTGGGATCGGTGCTGGAATGAAGCGGCATGGCCTTGCGCGGTTTATGGTGCGCCGCAATCGGGCACCGGGGCTGGCGTCATGGTGTCATTGCGCCACAGCCTTAGGCAACCCGTAACTTTCGACCCCGCCGGAGCGGCTGGCAAAGACCGGGATATGCCGTTGGATGGCCAGCGACCTGAGTGGGTGCCCGGTTCTAATGGGTCCAGGGTTCGCCGCGCCGGAATGCAAAATTGTCGGCATAGGCGATTTGCCGGTGGGCCGGCTCTTTCGGCTCGAACACCTGATACGGGATGCCCTCGCGCTCGCAATAGGCCACCGCCTCTTCCTTGGTCTCGAAGCGAAGGGAGAGCTGCTGCTTCATGTCGCCGGAACTGGTCCAGCCCATCAAGGGCTCAATCGCGCGGGGCTGCTCCGGCTCATAATCGAGCTGCCATTCCCGGGTCTTGGCGGTCCCCGATTGCATCGCGTTTTTGGCGGGCTTAAAGATGCGTGCGGTCATGGGTGATCTGGTCCGTTCAAGAGATGCAGCATGGCGCGTGGCGCAAACCGCGGCCGTAGTATAGAGCCTTTTTCAGCGATTTTGCCGGTGATTCCAAGCCTCCGATGTCACATTTTGCTATAATCTTTATGCTGCATTCTGACAATTTGGCCAAATGCCGGACTGGCGCCCCGCCCCGCAGGCGCGATATTCTCGCAAGCATCATTTCGAGACCGCAGCCATGAAAATCAACGCAACCCTCCCCGAAAAAGGACGCGATCTGCGGCTCGACCTGTTTCGCGGGGTCGCGAACTGGGCGATTTTCCTCGATCACATCCCCGACAACGTCGTGAACTGGGTCACCACGCGCAATTACGGCTTCAGCGACGCGGCGGACCTGTTCGTTTTCATTTCGGGATACACCGCCTCCTTCGTCTACGCCCGGATGATGATCGAGCGTGGCTTTATCGTCGGCGCCACCCGCCTGACCAAGCGGGTCTGGCAGCTCTACGTCGCCCACATCATCCTGTTCGTGATCTATATCGTTTCGATCGGCTATGTCGCGCAGCGTTATAGCGACCCCGAGATCATCAACGAGTTCAATGTGGCGGGCCTGGTCGACCACGCCACCGAAACACTCGGCCAGGGATTGCTGCTCAAATTCAAGCCGGTCAACCTGGATGTGCTTCCCCTCTACATCGTGCTGATGGGATTTTTCCCGCCGGTCTTGTGGCTGATGCTGCGCCAGCCCGACGTGACCATGCTGGCCTCGATCGTGCTGTGGCTGTTGGCGTGGTCGTTCGGCTGGAATTTCTCGGCCTATCCCGCCGGGAACTGGTACTTCGATCCGTATTGCGGGCAGGTCCTGTTCATCTTCGGATCGTGGTGCGCGCTTGGCGGCGCAAAAAGGGCGGCGGCAATCATCAATTCTAGGTTCACGCTCTATTTCTGCATCGCCTATTTGATCC
>JAMFRY010000175.1 GCA_026225015.1 Alphaproteobacteria bacterium | reverse complement strand
GGTATCACGCGCCATTTGTTTTATGATCGACATAAATCAGCCAGAGCCGGGCCACCGCGGTTTCCGGGTCTGATCGCGAAACGGAGATGAGTGTCTCGAAGCTCTGCGCCGCGGCCGCGTGGTTTCCGGCATTTTCATAGGCGATGCCGGTTGCAAGCGCCCCATCAGGATCGCCGTTTGCGCTGGCCGGCGAAGTTGCGGCCTGCTTGGCGGCCAAGACGCGCAGCCGGGCGGCATGGCCGGCATCGGTTTGCGCCGTAAGCACCCCCGAGGCAAAGCCGCTTTCGATCACCTGATGCGCTTCCGTCGGGTTGCCCGCCAGGATGGCGCGTTCGGCATAATCCTCGTAATCCCCGGGCGCGGTCAGCGTGCCGGTTGCCAGGCGCAGGCGGTCCACATCCAGGGTCAGGCGATCGGGAAAACCTGGGCTGCCGCTGACGCCGGCAATCGCCGCGTTCCAGTATTGCGGGCTTGGATAGGATTTCAGCAGGTCCCGCAGGGCCGCATCATAACCTGGCTGGTCGCCGGATTTATTCGCGGCGCTGGCCAGCAATTGCAGTTCCGATTCCGGCAGGCTCCGGCGCGAAGCAATGGCGGCGTTTTCGTCGCGCTGCGCCGCCTGCTCGGCATGCGTAAAATCGCCTTGCGCGTAATAGGCCTGCGCCAGCAGGATTCGCGTCCGCGCATCGGTGCCGCCGGCTTCGATATATTTGTTCACCCATAGAACCGTGCGCGGATAATCCTGCGCCTGGTCATAAAACCCGGCGATCGCCTGGGTGTATTGCAAACGCGAAGCGGGCGGAACGCTGCCGGAATTCAGCACGGTCTCATAATCGCTGGCGGCGCGCGTATAGGCCCCTGCCCCGGACGCCGCGATGCCGTCGAACTGCGCCACAACGAGCGCCTCGTATGCTGTCAGATTTCCCGCCGCGCGCGCGTGCGCGACCTGAACCAGCGCCGCCTGATAGTCATGCTGCGCGATCAGCGCTTCCGCCCGCTGCAACGGCTTGCCGACGGCCGGGCGAACCGTGTCGGCCCGCGCCGCCTGAATGGCTGTTGCAACCAAAGCGAGACCCGCAAGGAGAGCAAATTTTTTCATGGGAGCCAAATTCAATTCGTAAACTGTTCATCGCCGATGATGCCGATCTTTTGCACCCCGAGCCGCTGCGCCGTGGCCAAAACCTCCGCGACATATTTGTAGTCGGTGAGCTTATCCGGCCGCACATGCAGTTCCGCCTGATCGGGCTGGGCGGCTAGACCTGACAGATCGGCAGCCAAAGTCTGCCGATCCGGCACAACCGTTCCGTTCCACAAAATCGTGCCGTCGAAATCGATATCGACCTCGACCACAAGCGGCTGGGTGAGCGGCGGCGGCGTGTTGGCGTTCGGCAAATTAAGCTTCACCGCATGGGTTTGCACCGGGATCGTGATGATCAGCATGATCAGCAGCACCAGCATCACGTCGATCAACGGCGTGGTGTTGATGTCGATCATCACATCGGGTTCGTCCGCGCCGATCGCGGGTCCTGTGGACATGGCCATGTTTTTGTTCCTCTAATTGCTACCCGAAACCGGCGGTTGCGTGATAAAGCCGACTTTCTGAATCCCGGCGCGCTGGCAGGCGAACAGAACCTCGCCCACACTTTGGTAATGCGCGTTCTGGTCGCCCCAGATATGCACTTCGGGCTGTGGCGCCTGACCGGAAACGCCAAGCAGTTTCGCCTGTAGCGCGGCCAGGTTTGGCAGCTTCGCCTGGTTCCAGTAGATCGCGCCGTTCTTGTCCACCGAGATATTGATGTTCTGCGGCCGAGTCTGGGTGGGCTGGTTGGTCTCCCTGGGCAGGGAGACCGGAACCGTGTGCGTGACCACCGGCACGGTGATGAGGAAGATGATCAACAGCACCAGCATCACATCCACCAGCGGGGTGGTGTTGATGCTGCCCAGCAGCTCGTCCTCATCGCCGCCGCTTGGGCCGAATGAAATCGCCATCGCGTTCAGGCCGTGCGCGCGACGGAGACGGGCCGCGCCGGCGCCGCAGCGGCGGGCGTGAAGGCGGGGCGGTTTAGCGCTTTGCCGCTGATCAGCACGGAATGCAGATCATTGGCGAAGCCGCGGATTTTCTCCACGGCGAGCTTGTTGCGGCGAACCAGCCAGTTATAGCCGAGCACCGCCGGCACCGCGGTGGCCAGGCCAAGCGCGGTCATGATCAGCGCCTCGCCGACCGGGCCGGCGACCTTGTCAATCGAGGCCTGACCGGCAATGCCAATGGCGATGAGCGCGTGATAAATGCCCCAGACCGTGCCGAACAAGCCGACGAAGGGCGCGGTTGAGCCAACCGTGGCAAGCACGGCGAGCCCGCCTTGCAAACGGGATACGATCTGTTCGACGACGCGCTGGATCGAAAGCGTGACCCAGGTGTTGAGATCGATGCTCTCCACCAGCGAGCCTTCATGATGCGACAGCGCGCTGATGCCGGTTGCGGCGATCGCGTAGAACGGACTTTTCGGCGGCAGGGCTTCGCTGCCCTCGGTCACGGAGCTGGCTTTCCAGAAGGTCTGGTTGGATTGCTTGGCCTGCCGCAGCAACTGACTCTGCTGCAGCAGCTTGGTGACGAGAATATACCAGGTGCTGGCGGACATGATTGCGAGGATGAGCAGCGTGCCGCGAGCGATGAAGTCACCGGCGCCCCAGAGCGCGCCGAGGCCGTAGGGGTTGCTGATGGTCTGCGTGGCGGGCGGCGCGCTGCTGAGGGCTCCATCCGCCAGCGCCCCATCCGCCAGCGCCGGGGCGGGCGTTGCGCTGGCGGGCTCAGCGCCTGCGGCGGCGGGGCTGTTTGGTCCTGTCGCCGGAGCGGCAGCGGCGCTTGTCGAGGCAGGAGTGGTCGAGGCTTCCTTAGCCCTGGCGAAAAGCGGTGCCAAG
>JAMFRY010000174.1 GCA_026225015.1 Alphaproteobacteria bacterium | reverse complement strand
GACTTCGTAAACCAGCCAGGCCGAAAATTCAAACTTGCGTTCGCGCAAGCGGCGCGCGATACGCCGCAGCACCTCCGCCCGTTTGACGCACGATTCATGGCGCCAGCTTTCAAAAGCTTTCGCCGAGAATCCCGGCATCGGCGGCTACGATCTCATGAACGAACCCTGCAATATGCCAAGGGCCACGACCTGGACCGATGCGGCGCAGGCCGCGATCACCGCAATCCGCACCGAGGATCGTGCAACGCCCATCTATGTCGAAGGCAACGACTATTCGAGCGCAGACGCATGGGCCGAGGTAAATCCGGGCCTTGCCAGCCTTTCCGACCCAGCGAATAATCTGATCTTTTCCGCGCATACCTATCTTGATCGGGATGGCAGTGGCACCCATTACGATTGGGCGCAGGAAGTTGCCGCCGGCGTCACCCCGCAAATCGGCGTGCAACGGCTATCGAATTTTGTGCAATGGCTGCGCGCCAATCATCTGAAGGGCGATCTGGGGGAGGTTGGCGCCGGCAACGATAATCCAGGCTGGCTTGCTGCGCTCGACCACACGCTGGCCTATGCGAAGGCGAGTAACCTGCAGGTCACCTATTGGGCCGCCGGCCCGTGGTGGGGGAATTATCCCTATTCGGTCGAACCGCAGAACGGCGTCACCGCGCCGCAAATGGCCGTTTTGGACAAATATAGCGGCGACTATCCAACCCTTACGGTGGCGTCATTATCCGGCAGCGCCGATCCCGGGGCCACCATCTATTTGAGTGAAAACCAGGGGATTCTCGCCACCACTTTTGCCAACGCCAGCGGCAATTGGCGCTATACGCTTAAAGGTCTTTGTCCGGGCGTTCACATCATTGTCGCCGGCGAAACCCTGCCCACGGCTGATGGCACAATAGCCGCAACCGTGTTCGACCTCGCATCGCCAACCCGCCATGTTGCCAGCGGGACCGCCAATCCGCCGAGTTGATTCTTCACAAAGACAGGCGGCGCGCCGCGCAGGGTCCGTAAGCAAAAAATCCTTCCGTTTTTGCCGTTGCGCGCTATAAGCCGTTCATCCATCCTGCAAAAATGAACCGCTTGCTTGCAGGAATTCAAGATGATCCCCGACCCGCTCGAAATATCGACCATCCATGCCGCCTACCGGGCCGGCACGCTCACGCCCGCCGCGTTGGTTACCAAATTGCTGGCCCGCATCGCCGCCTATCCCGACCCAGCGGTGTTCATCTCGCGTGTGCCCGAGGCAGAGGTGCTGGCCGCGGCGGATGCGTTGATTCCGGCGGATCTGGACGGCAAACCGCTTTGGGGCATCCCCTTTGTGGTGAAGGATAAGATCGACGTTGCCGGGATGGAGACCACCGCCGCCTGTCCGGATTTTGCCTATGGCGCGGCGCATGACGCCGTTGCGGTGGCAAAGCTGCGCGCGGCGGGCGCGATCGTGCTGGGCAAAACCAATCTCGACCAATTCGCCACAGGGTTGAACGGCACGCGCTCGCCTTATGGCGCGCCGCGCTCGGTTTTCAACGCGGATTACATTTCCGGCGGTTCCTCCTCGGGCTCGGCGGTCGCGGTCGGCGCCGGGCTTGCAGTATTTTCGCTCGGCACGGACACGGCCGGCTCCGGTCGGGTCCCCGCCATGTTCAACAACATCGTCGGGCTCAAACCCTCGATCGGCCGTATTCCCACCAGCGGACTCGTCCCCGCCTGCAAATCGCTTGACTGTATCAGCGTGTTCGCCAATTCCGCCGCCGATGCGTTGACCGTTCTGCACGCCGCCGAAGGGTTTGACGCAAACGATGCCTATTCCCGGCCGCCGGCCGAAAAACTTCTTCCCCCTATTCCACGCGCCGGCATCCCGCGCCCCGACCAACTTGATTTCGTCGGCGATGGCCAGAGCGAAGCGCTCTACAAGGAAGCCCTTAACTCCGCCCAGGCGCTGGGCTGGCAGTTGGTGGAAATCGACTACGCGCCGCTGCGCGAGATTGCCGAGGCGCTTTATGGTGGCCCGCTGGCGGCGGAGCGTATCGCCGGTATCGAGGTGTTTTATGAAACCTCGCCGGATTCCATCCATCCTGTCGTTCGGACAATCTTCGACGGCGGCGCCAAATACACCGCCGCCCAGCTATTTAAGGAGCAGCACCGCATCCAGGCACTCCGCGGCGCTGCCAGCGCCATCATCGGCGCCGTGGATATCCTACTCCTGCCGACCGCGCCGACGATCTTCACGGTCGAGGCGATGCTGGCCGACCCCATTGGCTTGAACGCCAAACTCGGCCTGTACACGAATTTCGTAAATCTCTGTGATCTTGCGGGCATCGCGCTCCCCGCCGGTTTCACGCAATCTGGCCTGCCTTTCGGCGTCACCCTGATCGGCCCGGCATTCTCCGAATCCGCACTCTCCGCCTATGCAGAGGCGCTACACCAGGCGCTCGGCGCCGGCTCGGGACGCAGCCGTGCCCTGCCGCAAACCCGTGTGGTTCCAGCGCCGCCGGAGACAAGTCTGGTGGTCGCCGGCGCGCATCTCTCCGGTATGGCCCTCAATCATGAGCTGCTGGCACTCGGCGCCACGCTGATTACCGCCACGGTAACCGCGGCGGATTACATGCTCTACGCCTTGAAAACTTCCCCGCCCAAACCCGGCCTGGTCCGCACCCCCGGATTTGCCGGCGCCGGCATCGCCGTCGAACTCTGGGGCCTCAGTGCGCAAAATTTCGGACGTTTTGTCGCCGCTTTGCCGGAACCCATGGGCATCGGCAAAGTCACCCTGGCGGATGGCTCGACCCATCCAGGTTTTCTCTGCGAAGCCCATGCGTTGGCGGGTGCCGAGGATATTACCAAATATGGCGGCTGGCGCGCTTACCGTTCCGTCGCGGCCGCATAACAACGCCAGCGGCCTTCAGGATGTGCCGGCGGCGAGCGAGACATGCGCGCTGACAATGCGCCAGCCCAGCTCCGGAAATTTGACCCAGATTTGCGTCTGCCGGCCCAGCCGCGCCTCACCCTCGCGCACAAACTCCGTGGTGGCCACGGCGTATTCGGTGCCGAAACTGGTGATTTGGCTGGCCCGCAGGTGGCGCTGTGGCGAGCCGCCGCGGGCCTTGCGGAAGGCCGCGATCGCGCCGAAGCCAAACAGAGATTCTCCGGCGCCAAAGCGCAGCGCCAAGGGCGAAGGCCAAAAGAAATTATCCAGGGCCATCACGTCGTCGATCATCAGCGCGGTCTCATAGGCGTTGAAACGTTCGGTCACCTCGGCGAGCGTTGGAAGATCGTTGATGAGCATTAAAGGCTCGCCACCGGCGCCGCTGCAACGCCGATGCGCTCCAGCAATTCCGCCGCCGCCAGGGCCAAGCGTTCGCACCCGGGGGCTGCGATGATTTGCACGCCGCGCGGTAATAAGCCGCCAGTTGTTACTGGCACGCACACCACGGGTAATCCAATAAAACTAATGGGTTGCGTGTAAATTCCAAGATTTGGCCTGAGCGGCACCTCCTTACTCCCTAATTTCAAGGTTTTTTGCCCAAGCAGCGGCGCCACGCAGGGCGTAGCCGGGGCGAGCAGTAGGTCGAACCGCTCAAACAAAATTGCCGCCTGCGCGCGGAACCAGGCGCGGAAGCGCTGCGCCTGATAAATCGTCTCCGCCGGTTGCAGGGCGCCCGCGATCAGCCTTGGCCGCGTGGCCGGATCGAAATCCTGCGGGCGGGTGACGAGAGCCGCCTTGTGCAACTGCCCGCCCTCGAAGGCGGTGATGCAAAACGCCGCCGCGCGGGCGCGCTCGGCCTCCGGCAGCACCGCTTTGGAGGTGGCGCCCAGCCCATCCGCCACCGCCGCCACCGCCGCGAGAATTTCCGGCGTGGCGCCTTGCGCGAACCAATCCTCCAGCACCGCGATTCTGGCCGGGATCAAAGGCGGCGCCGGCGCGCCGGCGGGATCGCTATCCTGCAACAAATCATAGGTCAGAAGGAGGTCCGCGGCGCTGCGCGCGAACGGGCCAAGATGGTCGAAACTATCGACGAAGGGCACCGTGCCGGACCGATCAATCCGTCCATAACCCGGCTTCAGGCCAAAAATGCCGCACAGCCCGGCGGGCAGGCGAATCGAGCCATTCGTGTCCGAACCCAGGGTGATCGGCGCGAACCCGGCAGCGACGGCGGCGGCGGAGCCGCCCGAGGAGCCGCCGGCGATGCGCGATATGTCATGCGGGTTACGGGTTGGCCCGTCATGGGCGTTTTCGGTAACAAACCCATAAGCGAACTCATCCATGTTGAGCGCGCCCAGCAGCACCGCCCCGGCCTGCACCAGCCGCTCAAGAATCGGCGCGTCACGCAGCGCCGGCGGCGATTCGCGCAGAATTTTCGATCCCGCAAGAGTCGGCAGCCCGCGCACATCGAACAGGTTTTTGACCGCAATCGGCACCCCGGCGAGCCGCCCAACGTCTTCCCCGGCGGCGATCTTCCTATCCACGGCTTCGGCGTCGGCCTGTGCGCGATCGAAGGTCCGGCTGGTAAAGCAATTCAAAACCCCGTCGAATTGTTCGATTCTGGTGATATGCGCTTTGAGAATCTCAAGCGCGGAGATTTCGCGCCGTTGCACCATGCCGGCGAGCGCCAGGGCGGATTGTTCGAACAGTTCGGTCACGGCGCAAATCGCGGCGCCGCGTCGGTCTCTTGGGGCAGCGGAAATTCCGTCACCAGCCGGCCTTGCTCCACCAACACCGCGAAGGCGGCAAGCACCACTTCGCGGTGTTCGGGGTGGATCGGCAGGCCGAGAAGGGATGCGGCGGCATTCAGATAGGCTTCCTCAGCCGCCGCAAGCTTTGGGTTCGTCATGGCTACTCAGTAAAGCCCTCCGACGTAACCAATTCAAGCGGGTCGGGAGCTTGCGCCGCCGCCTGCTTCAGCCGCCCCCAGGTGAAGGCAAGGCAAGTGAGCCCGAGCACCGCATAGCCAAGCGCTACCGGCGCGGAATTGCCAATGGCGAGCTGCGTGCCATTGATGAAGCCGAAAAAGGCCAGCACCGCGCCGATCCCGGCATAGATCGCCGCTTTATCGAACTCCCGATCGATGATGAACACGGCGATCGCGCCCAATATCAACCCGGCCAGCGTTGCGCCGCCGCCGAACAGCTCCATGCCGCGATAGATCACGCCATTGCCCGCCAGTTTATCGTAGCCGACGGCCGCCGCATTGGTTCCGGCGGCGCCAAGCGCGCCGTCGATCTGGTTCTGGCACCAGTTCGCGATATTGGGCAGCAGCGCCAGAATCACCGCCGGGGCATGGCGCGGCGGCGTGGCTTCGAAGGCCTGCGCGCCAATGACCAGGCCGATATAGAGCAGGATCGGCAGGATCGCGACCAGCGGCACCACGGCGAGCAGCAACGCCGTTATGCCGAGGAAGCACACCGCCGAGATCACGACGCCAGTGGCCAGCGAATAGCCAATGCGCCCGCCAACCGCTTTCCAACCTGGATGGCCGATATAAACAGCCGGCGGGAACGGGCTGCCGAGCACCGATCCGATCATGGCGCCGATCCCATCCGCCAGCAGGATTTTGCGAAGGTCGTAACTATCGCCGGCGGCGGACGCGCTCTCCACATTGTTCATGCCCTCGGTAAAATTGTAAATCCCGAGCGGAATGGCGGTAACCAGCAATGGCCCGATGCCCTGCAAGCCGGTGAGGAAATGCCCCGAAGGTACCGGCAGATGCAGCCCGAACGAGGAGAAAGCCGCGCCGACCGCGCTCGGATCGAGGATGTTGTCGAGGCCGAGAAACTCCCCCGCCCAGGCCGCGATGGTGCCGATCACCACGGCGGCAAGACCGCCCGGAATTCCAAAAGGCAGACGAACCTGCGACAACCAGCTGATCAGGATAATCCCGAAGGAGAAAAACCCAAGCCAGGGCGTGAGGAAAAACAAAAATGCCGGGCGCATGGAGATGAAGGCGATCGAAATGCCGGCAAGCGCGCCGAGCATCGCCGCGCGCGGGGTATATTTGCGCACCGTCGGCCCGATGAACGCGCCCAGCGTCACGATCACGCCGATGATGAAGGCCCAGGCGAGCCCGGCATCCCAGGCGGCGATCGGGTCCTTGGTTTTAAGATAGGTCGGCAGCATGATCACGAAGACGACCAGAAACATATGCGGCACGCTCGGCCCATAGGGCATCGCCGTGACATCTTTTCGGCCGGATTTTTTCGCCAACTGATAGGCGAGATAGGCGTAAAACAGATTGCCCAGCGGCAGCGCGATGCCCAGCGCCGGCAGGACCCGGCCGAACACGACGCTGCCCGGAATATGCACGACGCCCAGGCAAAGCCCCGTGAGCACGATGACATTCAAAAGCACATTGGTGAAAAGCCCGAAAAACCCGTTCCAGTCGCCTTGCACCCAGAAGGCCGGTTTGGAAATGCTCGCACTCATGCGTTTGCTCCCTTATGGTTGGAAATGGCGGTAATCACGTCCTGGCTCGGGGCGACCCAGCCAAAAATACCGTCCTGCGCGCAGGCCATGGCCAGAGCGGTGCGGTGGAATTCCGGAAAATACGAGGCGGTGCCATCTTCCAGCACCAGGCATTCGAAGCCACGGTCATTGGCTTCGCGCATCGTGGTGTGCACGCAAACTTCCGTGGTCACGCCGGCGAGAATGAGCTGCGTGATGCCGCGGCCGCGCAAAATGGCTTCAAGATCGGTGGCGTAGAATGCGCCCTTGCCGGGCTTGTCGATCACCGGTTCGCCGGCGATCGGCGCCAGCTCGGCGATGATGTCGTGCCCGGCCTCGCCGCGCACCAGGATGCGGCCCATCGGACCGGGGTCGCCGATGCGGGTATCGCCACGACCGCGACGATGCTTGGCGGCTGGCAAATCAGACAGATCGGGGCGATGGCCTTCGCGGGTATGGATCACCAGCACGCCGGCGTCGCGGCAGGAATCGAGCACCGCGCCGATTGGCCCGATTGCGGTTTGCAGCAGCGAAACATCATTGCCGAGTGCGGCGCCAAAACCGCCAGGCTCCAGAAAATCGCGCTGCATATCGATGATGACGAACGCGGCCTTTGCCGGATCGAGCGAAAAATCATAGGGCCGGGCGGGAACGCTAACCGTCATGGCGCCCACCATTGCGGAAATTGACTCCGATTTGTTTCGTATGCATTGGCAAAACTCCCGATCAAATAGGTTGACGAGGCGATCAGCTTAACGGCGGCGAACCAACGGCATATTCATCCCAAGCTCAACCTGGCATCCACGCATCCTGCATGGATGCCAGGTTTCCTGAAACTAGCTGAGTGAGCCCTCAATTCCGGCAACGAGTGTCTGGATGCCGGCGAGCGTGCCGTCATCCATGGTTTGGCCCGCAGGCAGAAAGACCTTGCCGGTTTGATCCGTCAGCGGGCCTGAGAAAATCTTGTTCTTCCCGGTAGTGATATCTGCCACCGTACTGTCCGCAAGCTGTTTGACGCCGGGCGGCATGTTGCGGAACGGCGCCATTTTCAACATGCCGACATCGAAACCGCCCCATGTATCGATGCTCGACCACCTGCCCGCCAGCAGCGCCTTGATGCGCTGCGTGTAGTAGCCGCCCCATTCGTTAACGCAGGCAGTGAGCTGGGTGTGCGGCGCGAAGCTGATCATGTCCGTGGCCTCGCCGAACGCCTTGATGCCGCGGCTGGCGGCGGTTTGTAGCGGCGCCGGACTGTCGGTATGCTGGGTCAAGATATCGCAGCCCTGGTCGATCAGCGCCTTGGCGGCGTCGCCCTCCTTGCCGGGGTCGTACCAGCTATCGATCATGATGAATTTCAACTTGGCTTTTGGATTGACGCTCTGCATGCCGAGCAAGAACGCATCCATGCCCTGCACGACTTCCGGAACCGGCACAGAGCCGACATACCCTGCGAGACCGGCTTTGGACAATTTGCCGGCGATCACCCCTTGTACGTAACGCCCCTGATAAAAGCGGATGTCGTAGGTCGCGAGATTGGGCGCCCGCTTATAGCCGG
>JAMFRY010000173.1 GCA_026225015.1 Alphaproteobacteria bacterium | reverse complement strand
CGCAGCGCAAGCCACGTCTTGCCTCGCCGTAGTCACAGTGCTGCTCTACCGCAACAGCCTTGGCAAAGCAGTTAAAAAACTGTAAAAAGTTCTCAAGCGCGGGCCGCCTCCAGCAGCAGTTAATGCCCGCAAACATCAGGAAATGGGACAGTGGCATGGATCACAATATCGTTTTTGGGAGGTTTCGCCTGCGTATTCGGCAACGTGAGTTACTCGCGGACAATCTGCCGACAGGGCTGGGACCGCGCGGCATCGAAATATTACTGGCGCTGATCGAGCGGCAAGGCGGACTCGTTACTAAATCCGAACTACTTTTGCGCGCATGGCCGGGACAAATTGTGGATGAGCACAACCTGCCGGTGCAGGTATCCGCCTTGCGCAAGGCATTGGGCCAAGACCACGGCCTGATCCGCACCGTGGCGCGGCGCGGATATCGTTTCGTCGGACATGCCGAATTCGATTCGGCGGCCGCAGGCTTGCCGGATGCGCCGAGCGCGCCGCCATCCGAACATGCTGAGGACCTTATTAGCGCAACCGGCAACGTGCCGGCGCCACGCGGCGCGTTGATTGGACGTGAAACGGCGCTGGCGGAAATTGCCCGGAAGTTGGCCGATTCGCGGCTCATTACGCTGGCCGGCCCCGGCGGGATCGGCAAGACCAGCATTGCCGTCGCCGCCGCACGCAATGGAGCGGCGGCGGATTTCCCGGATGGGATTTGGCTGTGTGAACTGGCAGCGCTGGCCACCGGAGACGATTTGCCGGCGGCGGTGGCTCGAACGCTCGACATTGCGCTCGCGCCGGACCTGCCAGCCAAGCGAGCGATCCGGGATGCGCTGCAATCGCGGCGAATGCTTATCGTGCTCGACCACTGCGAGCATTTGATCGCGCCCGTCCTCGATCTGGCGGAAACTATCCTCGCCGATTGCCCTGGTATCGCCTTGCTCGCCACCAGCCGGGAGCCACTTCACGTTGCCGGCGAGCGCGTGTTCATTGTCCCCCCTTTGACCGTTCCGGATCGCGCCACGCGCATCGACCCGGTTACTGCCCGTGATTATTCGGCGGTGGCGCTGTTTCTTGAACGCGCGGCGGCGGCGGCGCCCTTCCGGCCACTGCGCTTGCAAGACACGCCGGTCATCGTCGATATCTGCCGCCAGCTCGAAGGGATTCCGCTGGCGATTGAGCTCGCCGCCGCTCGGATGCAGGTATTTTCTGCCCCGCAGATCGCCGAGTGGCTTTCCGACCGTTTTGGCCTGCCGACCAGCGCATCGCGAACCGCCCTGCCGCAACGCGCGCTGGAGGCGATGATCGGTTGGAGCCATGACCTGCTATCCCCGCTGGAACGCCGCTTATTTACGCGGCTTGGCAGTTTTGCGGGATCGTTCGAGCTGGCGGCGGCACTGGCAGCCGGCGCGGATCTCAGCCCGAATGAATGGGCGCTGATGGACGCGGTGAAGGCTCTGGCGCGAAAATCGATGCTGATCGCGACCGAAGAACACGGCCGCATTCGCTACGGCATGTATGCCTCGATCCAGGCCTTCGCGCGCGCCGGGCTAACGGCGGACACGGGAGAAGGCGCCGAATGTTAGCGGTTCGCATCCAGCGCTCGCGGCCCCATGCAGCACGGCACCGCGTTGGCTTAGCTTCACCCGGCTTCAGCTTTGACCGGCGAAAAATACCACGCTGTAGTCATCGGCGCCGCTTCCGGTGAAATGATCGGCGCTGAATTTCATCCCCATCACGCCTGGCGATCCGCCATTCGCCGCCGCGTTTTTCGAACCCGTCCAGATAGCGTCCACCGATCACGATATCGCGCTGGTTGTCCCCGCTCTCCTTCACCCGGTGGTAGGAGGTCACATGAGTTTCCACCCGCGCGCTGGTCCCATCCAGCGTGATCAGGCTCTGCCCGAGCAGATGCTGCGTCACCGGCAAAAACGGCGAGCCCGGCACCACCCAGTCCAGGTAAGCTTCGAAATCGCCTGCGAAAATGCCATAATCAGCCACCGCATCGGGCCAGAATGCCGCGCTGATCAGCGCGGCATCGCGCCGGTCTTCACCCCGGGCTAGGCGTATGATGCTGGTCCGGGTTTTGTCCCGGTCCAGCAACGCCCGCAATTCCTCTGCAACAACTTCCATACCCGCTCCCCCAAACCCAGCCAGGTTTTTCAAAAAGCGGCGTTTGCTTCAGCCGGGCTCACCCTGCACCGGCTCGAAGCCTTGCGCGGCGATCAGCGTGGTGGCTTGCGCGATGGCGGCGTTGAGCGCTTGCGCATCGGTGCCCTTGGCCACGATTGCAACGCCGCTGCCTGCTGCCAACCGGAACGGGTAGCTGCCGAGATCCAGTTTGGGAAAGCGGTTCTGGATGGCGGTCAGGCCCTTGGCAATCGCGCCCTCCAGGATGCCGATGCCGTAGACGGACTGCATGAGGATCGGCGCGCCGCGGGGCAGCACGGGCTCAAGCGCCTCGAACATCGCTTGCATGATCCGGGGCACGCCCGCCATGACATGCACATTGCCGATGGAAAAACCAGGGGCTAGCGAGGCGCTGTTCTTGATCGGCTCGGCGCCGCGCGGCAGCGTGGCCATGCGCTGGCGGGCGGCGTTGAAATTTTCCTTGCCGATATGCGCCTCCATCGCGGCGAAGGTCTCGGCGTGGATTTCCCAGGGCACGCCGAAAGCGGCGGCGATACATTCGCTGGTGATATCGTCATGCGTCGGGCCGATGCCGCCGGTGGTGAACACCTGGTCGTAAGCGGCCCGCAGCGCGTTGGTCGCGTCGATGATGCGATGCGGAATATCCGGCACCACCCGAACTTCTGACAGCACGATGCCCAGCGCCGCGAGGCGCTTGGCGATGAAATTGACGTTTACATCCTGGGTGCGGCCAGAGAGAATTTCATTGCCGATGATCAGGATGGCGGCGGTGGGATTGCTCATGCGAACCTCATAAAAAATCGCGCAGCATGGGAATCAGCGGGCGGTCGGCGGCCGGCATGGGGTACTCAACCAGCCGGTCACGGGCGACCCAGGCCAGCGCCTGGCCTTCCCTTGGCTGCGGTTTGCCATGCCAGCGCCGGCAGAGATAGAGCGGCATCAGCAAATGGAATCCGTCATAGGCATGGGAGGCGAAGGCGAAGGGGGCGATGTTGCGCTCCTCCACCCCCAGCCCAAGCTCTTCCTTGAGTTCGCGGATCAGAGCGGCTTCCGGCGTTTCATTCGGGTTCACCTTGCCGCCGGGAAATTCCCATAGCCCGGCCATTTTTTTCCCCTCCGGCCGGCGGGCGAGCAGCACACGGCTATCGGCGTCGATCAGCGCGCACGCCACCACCAGCAGAACACTGCGGGGCGCCGGTTCGCTTGACCCCGTTTTGCGCGCCGGCGCCTCGCGCGTGGCGGCGAAATGCAGCACCGGCAACTTGGCTTCCGCGCGGCACAAAAAGGCCTGTTTGCCCTTGCCGGTCTGCGTGAAGCCGGCGCGGCGCAAAACTGTTATCGAGGCTTCGTTATCCTCGGCGACGGTGGCGGTCACAGCGGCGATGCGCAGTTCCGCGAGGCCCCAGGCGGTGAGGCGGGCGGCGGCTTCCAGGCCAAAACCCTGGCGCCAGAATTTCCGGCCGATCCAGTAGCCAAGCTCGGCGGATTTGCCGTTCCGGGTCAAGCGCAGCCCGGCGCAGCCGATGATTTTCCCGCTGGACTGCAACACGATGGCAAATTGCTGGGCCTGCCCGCTGGCACGATCCGCCGCCGCCGCGCCGATCCATTCGGCGGCCATGCCGGAGGGGTAGGGAAAAGGCGCGTCCGGCAATTTGCGGCAGATATCCCAATCATTGATCAGGCGGTGGAAATCCGACGCATCCGCAGCTTCCAGCGGGCGGAGTTTTAAACGATCGGTCTGAAGAACGGGATCGGTTGGCGCAGCGCCGGCCCCGCGCTTGCGTGGCGCCGGCGGTTCGGGCGCTTCCGGTTGCAACGCGGCGGAGATCAGCGAATCGAACAGGTCTTCCATGACTGCCATTCGAATAGCGCGCTGTTGATATTCCCGCCAGGACTTGGCAACCATGCCGGCCATGAATGCCGATCCGGACAGCAATATCGCCTTGCTGCAGGTTGCCGCCGGCTTGGCCCGCGAGGCAGCCCTTGCACTTGCGCGCGCAACTTCGGCTACACGCAACCTTGCCTTGGAAGCCGCCGCCGACGCGCTGCTGGCGGGGATTCCGGAAATTCTTGCCGCCAATCAACAAGATCTGGCGAATGCCAAGGGGAGTGCGGCGTTTCAGGACCGGCTGCTGCTGACGGAATCCCGCATTGCCGCCATGGCGCAGGGCTTGCGGGATATCTCAGCGCTGCCTGACCCGCTGGATCGGGTTCTGGCGGAATGGACGCGTCCGAACGGGCTTCGTATCAGCCGCGTGCCGCAGCCAATCGGCGTGATCGGGATGATCTATGAGAGCCGCCCCAATGTGGGCGCGGATGCCGCGGCGCTGGCGATCAAATCCGGCAACGCCATTCTGCTGCGCGGCGGCTCGGAGGGTTTTCACTCCGGCCGGGCCATCCACGCCGCGATTGCAACAGGATTGCGCGCGGCGGGGCTGCCGCAAGGGGCCGTACAGATCGCGCCGACGACCGATCGCGGCTTTGTCGCGGCGATGCTGGGCGCGTCCGGTCTGATCGATCTGATCATTCCGCGCGGCGGGCGCGGCCTGGTGGAGCGGGTGCAGCGCGAGGCCAGGGTGCCGGTGCTGGCCCACGCCGAGGGGCTGAACCATCTTTATGTTCACGAAAACGCCGATTTCACGATGGCGCGGCGCATTCTGGCCAATGCCAAAATGCGGCGCACCGGCGTATGCGGGGCAACCGAGACCTTGCTGATCGATCGAACTATTGCGCCGGATTTGCTGCCAACGCTGATCGCCGATCTGGCCGCGCTCGGCTGCGCTTTTCGGGCCGATGCGGCGGCGCGGGCTATCCTGCCTGATCTGCCTTTGGCTGGTCCGCAGGATTTCGATACCGAATGGCTGGATGCGATTTTGAACGTGAAAATCGTCGCCGGCGTGGATGAAGCGCTGGCCCATATCGCCGCCCATGGCAGCCAGCACACCGATGCGATCATCACTGAAAACGCCGCTCTCGCGGAGTATTTTTTACGGTCGATCGGCAGCGCCGTGGGCTTGTGGAACGCTTCCACGCAGTTTTGCGATGGCGCGGAATTTGGTTTTGGCGGTGAGATCGGCATCGCCACCGGCCATTTGCAGGCGCGCGGGCCGGTGGGCCTGGAGCAATTGACCACCTTTCGCTACATTATCCGGGGCGCGGGTCAGGTGCGTCCCTGATCCCACGCTTTGGCCACCGTTACCGTATTCGCGTCGGTCTGCTGGGGGGCTCCTTCAACCCGGCGCATGAAGGGCATTTGCATGTGGCGCGGGCGGCGATGGCGCATGGCCGCTTGGATCAGCTATGGCTGATGGTCTCGCCGGGCAATCCGCTGAAATCTGCGCATGGCATGGCGCCGCTGGTGGAGCGCCTGGCTTCGGCGCGGCGCATCGCCGATGGGAGAAGAATTATCGCAACGGATATCGAGCGCAGCCTGCATACGGCCCAAACCGCGAAGACCCTGG
>JAMFRY010000172.1 GCA_026225015.1 Alphaproteobacteria bacterium | reverse complement strand
AGATCAACAAGATCACCCGGGCCTTCGGCTATTTCTCGATCCTGGCCAATATTGCGGAGGACCACCATCACACCCGCCGCTGGCGCGCCCACCTGGTCGCCGGCTCGCCGCCGCGCGAAGGCTCGCTGGCCGCCGGCATCAGCCGCGCCCGCGCAACGGGGTTCGACACGCCCAAGCTGCGCGAGTTCTTCAATACCGCCTATATGGCGCCTGTCCTCACCGCGCACCCGACCGAGGTGCAGCGCCGCAGCATCCTGGATTCGCTCGACCAGATCACGGCACTTCTCAGCCAGCGCGACCGCATCGCCGAGACCCAGGAAGAGCGCGACCTGATTGAGCTGGAAATCCGCCGATTGGTGCTCACTTTGTGGCAAACCCGCATGCTGCGCCTGACCAAGCTGGCGGTTCTGGACGAGGTTGAAAACGCGCTCACCTATTTCAACGCCACCTTCTTCGCCGAAGTGCCCAAACTATACGCCGCTGTGGAGCGCGAACTTGGACCCGATACCGGCGAACTCCCGGCGTTTTTCGAAATCGGCAGTTGGATCGGCGGTGACCGCGACGGGAACCCGTTCGTTGACGGCCATGTACTCACAGAAACCCTTGCTCTGCACGCCGAGCGCGCCTTCACCTTCTACCTGAATGAAGTTCGGATGCTGCGCCGTGAAACCACGCTTGCCGGGCTGCATGCCGATGTCACACCGGAGTTGCAGACGCTCGCCGAGCAATCCGCCGGCCATACCGAACACCAGGCAGACGAGCCCTATCGCCGCGCTTTCCTCGCCATTCACACCAAGCTTTCGGCAACCTATGAAAACCTGTTCGGCCGCCGGCACGACAACCGCATCAAGGCGGCGGCGGATGTAAAACTCAACCGCTACGAAACCCCGGAAGATTTCGCCGCCGATCTCACCATCGTCGCGGATT
Source organism: Alphaproteobacteria bacterium (assembly GCA_026225015.1). Lineage (GTDB taxonomy): Bacteria > Pseudomonadota > Alphaproteobacteria > Acetobacterales > Acetobacteraceae > Acidocella. The sequence goes on along the minus strand of JAMFRY010000172.1, from coordinate 2,269 downwards.
CCTTGAACGAAAACGGCTCCGGCTTGCTCACCCATGGCCGCTTAGGGCACCTGCTGCGCGCCGTCCGCGTTTTCGGCTGGACCTTGGCGCCGCTGGATTTAAGGCAGAATTCCGACGTGCATGAGCGCACCATCGCCGAATTATTCGAAATCGCCCACCCTGGCACCAACTATCAGGCGCAGGACGAACCGGTCCGCATCGCGTTGCTGCTCACCGAATTGGCCACCGCCCGGCCGCTGCTCTCGCGCCACGTCGCCTACAGCGCGGAGACCACCAAGGAACTCGCGATTTTCGATGCCGCCCGGTTAGCGCATCAACGCTACGGCAAGCGCACCATCCGCACTGCCATCATCTCCAAAACTGATGGCGTGTCGGACATGCTGGAACTCGCCGTGCTACTGAAAGAAGCCGGCCTGCTCCGGCCCGCGGAACGGCAGTTGGACGTTAATATTGTCCCACTCTTCGAGACCATCGCCGATTTGCGCGCCGCGCCTATGGTCATGGATGAGCTTTTCTCCTACCCCGCCTATCGCGCATTGCTCGGCAGCCGGCTGGAGACCCAGGAAGTGATGCTGGGCTATTCCGACAGCAACAAGGATGGCGGCTTCCTCACCTCCGGCTGGGAACTCTACTGCGCCGAGGTTGGCCTGGTGGAGGTGTTTGCCCGGCACGGCCTACGTATCCGCCTGTTTCATGGCCGCGGCGGCTCGGTCGGCCGTGGCGGCGGGCCCAGCTTCCAGGCCATCCTGGCCCAGCCAAAGGGCGCCGTGCAGGGTCAGATCCGCCTCACCGAACAGGGCGAGGTGATCGCTGCCAAATACGGCAACCCGGAAGTCGGCCGCCGCAACCTGGAAGTTTTGCTCTCCGCCACCTTGGTCGCCACCGCCGAGCCCGCCATCTCGGAACCCCTGATCCCCAGTTTCGCCAAAACTATGGCCGAATTGTCAGATGCCGCCTACGCAACCTATCGCAACCTGGTTTACGAAACCGAAGGTTTTGAGGATTATTTCTGGGCCTCTACCGTGATCACCGAAATCGCCGCGCTGAATCTCGGCAGTCGCCCGGCCTCGCGCGCCAAGGGTCGCTCCATCGAGGATTTGCGCGCCATCCCGTGGGTGTTCTCCTGGGCGCAATGCCGCATCATGTTGCCCGGCTGGTACGGCTTTGGCTCCGCGGTCGAAGCCCTCACCGCCAAGCCCGGCGGCGAGGCCACGCGCCTGTTGCAATCGATGTTCGAGGATTGGCCCGTCTTCTCCACCCTACTCTCCAACATGGACATGGTGCTGGCGAAAGCCGACATGCGCATCGCCGAGCGCTATGCCGGCTTGGTGAAGGACGAGGCTTTGCGCAATGCGATCTTCCCGCGGATCAAGGCCGAATACGAACTCACCCGCAAACACCTGCTCACCATCACCGGCCAGCGCGCCTTGCTGGACCGCAATCCATTATTGCGCCGCTCCATCACCGCCCGCTTCCCGTATCTCGACCCGCTGAATCATGTCCAAGTAGAAATGCTCCGCCGCTACCGGCTGGCCCAGGAGACGCAGCAAGAGGTTAGCGACAGCGTTCGCCGCGGTGTTCACATCTCGATCAACGGCATCGCCGCGGCATTGAGGAATAGCGGGTAAGCAAGCCGTTTTTTTCTCGATTTAAAAATACCTGGCACCCCGTGCTACCTTCCCCGGGTAGCTCTCTAACAACGCTTCGCGTTGCTAGAACCGTTGGCTCCTCCGCCCGCTAAATCAAAAGTCCGTTGATACCAAGCGGTATTATTACTAACTCACCCGCACCCCGACATGCCGGGCCTCGCACCCATGCGGCGGGTATGCTTTGTGAGTTCCTCTGATATTCTCCGGCATAATCGCCCGAGTTCGGGCAGAAATTCCACCTAAATCCCGGTGTTCGAATTCGCCCAGCCACCTTCCAAGCGGCGAGAGGTTCTTTTTTTTGGCTCAAAACTTTCGTTACAACTTCCAAAAGGTCTCGCTCCTGCCTCAAAAAAAACCAAACTTACAATAAATTAATAAAAATAAGGATGTATGACCGGCTGCGATGCATTACCGGTCACTCCTGTCAAAATGTTAATCAGCGGGACAGTTTTCAGTGAGCAGTTAGTTTTTTGGGGTTCGGAAGTTCCGCGCCTTTCCGCAACCTGATTTATTACATCGACGCACTGACAAGGAGTTAGCATGACAAAAGTGACCGCGGCTAGCGCGGCGAGTTTTACCGGCTCGATCGGCATTAACATGGGTATCGGCGCGGGCGGCGT